>JBAYOJ010000236.1:0-4618 GCA_041678385.1 Burkholderiaceae bacterium
CACGATGACGGCCATGAGTTCGGAATAGGCCAGCCGGTCGCGGGTATCGAGGATGTAATACCCCAGCCCCGAACTGACACCCAGCATTTCGCAGGGCACGAGTACGATCCAGATGATGCCGATGGCCAGCCGGACGCCGGTCAGTACGTTGCTCAGGATGCCGGGCACGATAATGCGGAACAGCACTTCGCTGCGGGTGGCGCTCAGGCTTTTGGCCAGCATCAGCCATTTCGGATCAAGCTGCCGCACGCCGGCGGCAGTGTTGAGCATGATGGGCCAGACGGCGGCAAAGGTCAGCAGAAAATAGATGGGGGCGTCCCCGATGCCAAAGACCAGCACGGCAATCGGCATCCAGGACAGCGGTGAAATCATGCGCAGAAACTGAAAGGCCGTGGCGCTGATGTTTTCCATGAGCCTGGAACTGCCCACAGCCAGCCCCACCGGTACGCCGATCAGCAGCGCCAGTCCCAGCCCTACGAGCACGCGCTGCATGCTCATGAGCGCATGGTTGTTGAGTTGCCCCGTCGCAATCAACTCGTAAAGGCTCTCAAAAGTTGCGCCGGGTGCAAGGGCGGCGGCGAGCGGCAGGCCGGATCCCAGTAACCGGATGCCAATGTCCCATAGTACGACCAGAGCGGCCACACCTATCAGCCCGTAGGCCAGTCGCGGGCTGTTCAGCCCCAGCCAGCGCAATGGCTGAATGGCCACGCCAGACAAGGGGCTGCCAGAACTGGCGGAACGCTGGGCGAGGGTCGTACGCATGATGTTTCCGTCTTCAGGTAGTGATGGTTTCTTCGCGGGTGAACGATTCCGGCAGGCCGAAAACCGCCGGCCCACCATTGGCCAGAATGGCCTGCTTCACGTACCGGTCGTCCACCAGGTCGCGGGCGACGAAGGCAGGATCCAGTTCATGCAGGAAGGCGTTCTGCCCGGACACCAGCGTCGTTTTGAGCTTGCGGATCAGCGCTTCCGTGTAGCTGGGGAAGGGGTAGGGCTGGAAGTCGATGCGTTTCTGGTTCCAGGCCGTGTTCACCATGGCTCCGCTGCTTTCGTACAGGGCGGTGTCCAGGCGTTCGGGCTCCAGGACATTGGCCAGTGCCTCGTAGGTATGCGGCGTGTATTTCTGCGGGTTGTCGCGTGACAGGATGCGGGCGGTTTCCTGACGGTTTTCCTGGATCCACGCCTGAGCCTGCACAATGCCGTTGACCACTTTCTGTGACCATTCGGGCCGCTGGTCAAGATCCTCTTCATGCATCAGCACCACACAGCAGGCGTGGTCCTTCCAGACGTCGCCGGTGAAGCGCAGGATTTTGCCGACCTTCAGCACTTCGGCATTGGCGTTGAATGGTTCCGCCACGGTGTAGCCGGCGATCTGTTTGTTGGCCAATGCGGGCACCATGTCGGAAGGCGCCATCACGACCAGCTTTACCTGGTGCGGGCCAGGGTTGCCGTCGCTGATGGGTTCCAGGCCCTGGCTCTTGAGCAGATGCTGCAACACGATATTGTGCAGCGAATACCAGAAGGGGATGGCGACGGTGGTGCCGCCCAGATCCGTGATGCGATCAATGTTGTGCTGAACGGTCAGACCCGACCCGGACATGTGGTTCCAGGCCACAACTTTGGCGCGCGACTGGCTGCCATAGCGGGCCCACACGGTCATGGGCGAGAGCAGGTGTACTGCGTTGACCTGCCCCGCCAGAAAGGCCTCGACGATCTGGGCCCAGCTGCGGAACAACCTGGGTTTTTCCACTTGCAGCCCTTGTTGCTCGAACAAGCCGTTGTGATGGGCCACCAGCAGCGGAGTGGCATCGGTAATGGGCAGATAACCGATGCGCAGAGGGGCGTCAGGCTCTGCGGCGCGAGCGATGTTCGCCATCTGCAGCAGGGGCAGGGCGCCGGCTGCAGAGAACAGAGCAGAAAGTTTCAGGAACTGACGCCGCGCCAGGCGGGTGGCAGTGAAGTCGCCGGGAGAGTGCATGTGATCTTCCTTGGTTCGGGGCTTAGTGTTCAGGCTGCAAGGGAATGTGGGTTCTGGTCCCTGCCACGATCCGGTGCGTTGCGCCGATGCGCGCGCAGCAGCTTCATGATTTCCAGACGTATGCGGCTGAGGTCTGGTGACAAGGGGTCGCGCGGGTGTGCGGCGGTGAGTGTCCATTCGCCTATCGTGCGCCCCGGGCAGTCACCAATCAGCATGATGCGGTCAGCGAGAATCAGTGCTTCGTCGATGTCGTGGGTGACCAGAACGGCAGCGGTGCCGTGATGCGCGATGATGCTTTGCAGAAGGATCTGCATATCGCTGCGGGTGACCTCGTCCAGTGCGCTGAAGGGTTCATCAAGCAGCAGGATTTCCGGGTGCCTGGCCAAGCTGCGTGCCAGGGCGGCTCGTTGTGCCATGCCACCCGATAATTCCGATGGGTAGCGGGTGTTCGCGCCATGCAGCCCGACTTCCTCAATAGCGGCGCGCACCCGCGACTGTTTCTCCACTTTGCTGATGTCGGGTTGATGCTTGAAATCCAGGCCAAAGCCTACGTTCTCTTCCAGAGTCAGCCACGGCAGCAGGCTGGGGTCCTGAAAGACGAAACTGGAACGAGGGTGTGGCCCATTCAACAACTCGCCTTTCAAGCGCACGCTGCCATGGCCGGTTTGCTGCAGGCCTGCCAGTACTCGCAGCAATGACGACTTGCCTACGCCGCTGGGGCCCAGAATGGCAATGGTTTCGCCAGGCCACAGGCGCAGCGAGAAACTTTGCAGCACGACCAGCGGCGCTCTGCCCGGGCCCGGGTAGCTCAGGCGGATGTCATCCGCTTCCAGGATGGGCGCATGCGTCGGGGTATTGGCTGTATTTGTCATGAGTATGGAGTATGAGCAGTGCCGTAATTCGTTTTGGCCGGGAACGGCTTGCGCGTGCGGGTGAACGCGTGATCAGTCAGGCAAGAGGTAGAAATCTGCCTTGGTCACACCACAATCGGGGCATTCCCAGTCGTCGGGTATGTCTTCAAAACGGGTGCCTGGGGCAATGCCGTCCTCCGGCATGCCCAGCGCTTCGTCGTAGATCAGGCCACAAGGGCCGCACATCCACTGCCTGCTCATGCCGCCTGGACCTTTGCCGACGCTTGTTCGAAGGCATGGATTTCTTTACGCAGATGCTTTAGTGCTGGCGTAACAATGGCGACGAACACTGCCTCACGCTGTCGGCGTTGTGCGGGGTGGCGCATTAAGTAACCCTTGGCACCGGCGTGCAATACCGCGGAATTCGCAGCGCGCAAGGTGAGTTCGGATGCCGCCAGCCGCAAGCGGAGCACATCTATCATGGGGATCTGCCCTGCGTCGGCCTGCCCAGACAGCCACAGCGCACTGGCTTGCAGGGCAGCGGCTTCCGCCGCCAGTACGTCGCCCTGATCGTCCAGGAACTGGTTGACGTGGGCGGTGGTGACATTGCTTTCGCGTATGGTGCGCAGCGAACCTTCGATAATGCCGAAGCCCATACCCAGCTGCCCGAGCACGAATCCCGGCTTGATGGTGTCCATATAGGCTTTGAACTGATCCGGGTGGGCCAGCACGTCCAGGTCGGGAATGCGGACGTCCTTCATGCGGATGTTGAGTGTCTGCGTGCCTTCCAGTCCAGCAAACTCAGGGCAGGGGCGTAGCGTAACGCCCTTTGCATCGCCACGCACCGCAAACATGACGTAGCCGCCATCCTCGACCGATGCTGCAACAATAGCCAGGTGGGCATCGCCAATATTGGACACCCAGGGCAGAGCGCCGGACACGACATAGCTGTCGCCGTCGCGACGGGCTTTCAAGTGGATGTTTTCAATACCTGAAAGATGCTTGACCGTATTCGACATACCGGTACCGGCCAGTATTCCGCCATTTATCACGGCAGAAAGATGGCGCGTGCGTACTGCCTCATTCGGCGAATGCCGAAGGTAATGAGCACAGGTCGTCTGGCACCAGACCAGGAAGGCGGTGGAACCGCATTCCCGGCCCACTTCGCTGATGACGTCTATCTGTGTTGCCAGCCCCAGGCCCGACCCACCCTCGGTCACCGGAATGGCGGCAGCGAATCCGCCAATGTCCGCCAGCTTGTGCAGGAACTCAGACGGGTAAAGCCCTTCCTGGTCTACGGCCGCGACAATGGGGGCGAGATCTGTCCTGACCAGCGACTGTACGGCGCCGATCAAGGTTTCCCGTCTGTCCGCATTCTGAAGGTTGGGGGTGGTGTTCTGAGGGTTGGTCATGACGGTTCCTTGAGCGTAAATCAGGCGAAAGCCGTGAGCTCAGGGTTGGCGAAGGGTTGCAGTTCCGGGTTGATGGGGGTCTGGGCAAGGCTGTTCGCGTAATTGCAGAGCGTGGCCAAGCTTACGCCCAGGACCACTTCCAGCGCCTGCTGATCGTTGTAACCAGCGGCGCGGAACGCCGAAAGTTCTTCGTCCGACACCAGACCCTTTTTCTCGATGACGGCCACGCTGAAGCGGGCCAGGGCATCAAGCTTGGGGTCGTCGATGGCAGCCACGTTCCGCAGTGCCTCGACCAAGGCTTCTGGCATCTGCAGCTTCTTCAACGACAGCTTGGTATGCCCGGCCACACAGAAACCGCAGTCATTGAGTGTGGCGGC
>JBAYOJ010000237.1:0-4609 GCA_041678385.1 Burkholderiaceae bacterium
GCAAGCTGTGGCCTGGGGGGCAACAGACGACGTGCTGACACCTGAGAATCTGCATATGGCCCGTCACCTATGCGCCGGGGATTATCTGTGAACGGTATCGAGGGGCTTTATCTTCCCTTTACAGAATTCGGTTTCATGCGGCGTGCGCTGGCGGGCTCCGTGGCATTGGCGCTTGCGGCCGGGCCGCTGGGGGTGTTCCTCGTTCTGCGGCGCATGAGCCTGATGGGCGACGCCATGGCGCACGCCATCCTTCCCGGTGTGGCCGTGGGGTTTCTGACGGCGGGCCTGTCGCTGACAGCCATGACGATAGGCGGCATGGTCACAGGCTTGGTCGTGGCCTTGCTGGCGGCCGCCGTCGCACGCTTGACGCCCCAACGCGAAGACGCCAGTTTTGCTGCGTTTTACTTGGTTTCTCTGGGTGTCGGGGTGCTGCTTATTTCGCTGCGTGGCAGCAATATGGAACTGCTGCACGTATTGTTCGGCACCGTGCTGGGCTTGGACGATGCCGCGCTCTTGCTGGTGTCCATCACTTCCAGCGTGACCTTGCTGGCGCTGGCCATCATCTTCCGGCCTTTGGTGCTTGAATGCATGGATCCGCTCTTTCTGCGCAGTGAAAGCCGCATGGGGCCTGTCGTGCATGTGCTCTTTCTGCTTCTGCTGGTCATGACGCTGGTAGCGGGTTTTCAGGTGCTGGGCACGTTGATGGTGGTGGGGATCATGATGCTGCCGGCTGCGGCCGCGCGTTTCTGGGCCGCATCGGTGGCCGGGCAGATGGCTTTGGCCGCCATGGGCGGCGCGCTGGCATCTTATGCAGGCCTGCTTTTTTCCTACTACGCCAATGTGCCGGCTTCACCGGCCATCATCCTCTGTGCGGGGATCCTGTATTTTTTGTCTGTGTCACTGGGGTGGCACGGAGGATTGTGGCAAGTGGCCCGACAGGCCCGTGCTCGTAGCCTGCGGTTATCCCGAGTTCCGGAGCGTGACTGATGCCACCAAAAAACCTTTCTGTCTGGCGATTCCCCCTTGTCCGCCGGCGCCTGCTGCTTGCCATGGCCGGCAGTGTGGTGGGCCTGGCGGCCGGGCCTGCCCTGTCGGCCACGACAGGCCCGCTGCCCGTCGTGGCGACTTTCTCCATTCTTGGCGATATGGTGAAGGAAGTCGGCGGCGAGCGAGTGACCGTAACGACCATCGTCGGCGTTAATGACGATGCGCACCACTTTGAGCCAACCCCCCATGACGCAAAGGCGCTGCTGGATGCCAAAGTACTGGTGCTCAATGGCCTGGATTTCGAAACCTGGCTGCCCCGGCTGTTGCAGGCTTCCGGCTTTCAGGGCTCGCAGGTGCTGGCTAGCAAGGATGTGAAAGTCCGCCAGGTCAGCGCGGCTGAATCCGACGCGCATGACCATGACCATGGCGGGCGTGGCCAGGATCACGGGGAAGATGATGATGCCCATCATCATCATGGCGACCCCCACGCGTGGCAGGATCTGAACAACGGCATGATCTACGTCCGCAACATTGCCGCTGGGCTGGCCAAGGCTGACCCACGAAATGCCAGATATTACGAGGGTCGGGCAAACAGCTACATAGAGCGCATGAAGAAGCTCGACACCGAGATACGCGGGGCCGTCGCGGCCATTCCGCCCGAACGCAGGCGTGTGATTACATCGCACGATGCCTTTGGCTACTTTGGCGACGCCTACGGTATCGAGTTCATCCCCATCGCCGGTCTGTCCAGTCAGGCAGAGCCCTCTGCCCGTGATGTGGCGCGCATCATCACGCTTGCGCGCGAGACCGGGGTGGCAGGGGTTTTCATCGAAAACATGAGCAGCCCGCAGCTTGCCAAGCAGATTGCCAAGGAAAGCGGTGCCATCATGGGCGGCACTTTGTATGCCGACGCCCTGGCGCCACCTGATCAGCCGGCAGCTACCTATCTGGGCATGTTCAGTTGGAACGCAGGGCGCTTGGTGTACGTGTTGAAAATGGGAAGCCAGGCTTCGCCAAATTGAAAGCCGGTGTATTACCAATAGACATAAATGCGCCGATCCGTTTCTATTGCAGCCTGTTCAGATTATTCGCATATTAGCGGCAGACGGAAATAAAGCATGGGCCTGAAAAGTTTCGAATTCTATAACCCCACAGAAATCCATTACGGGGCGGGGTTGCTTGCAACGCTGCCTTCCATGGTGCAGCGGCTGGGCATGGCGTCGGCCTTGCTGGTCTGCGACCCCGGCATCATCAAGGCCGGGCTGGTGGACCGCGTTTCTGACGTCCTGAAGGCTGCGAATATCCCTTTCGCGGTTTTCTCGGACGTTGAAAGCGACCCTGAAGTCAGGTCGGTCGACTCCGGGGTGGATGCTGCGCGTGCCATGGGCGCCGGCGGCGTGATCGGCATCGGCGGGGGCAGCGCCCTGGATACGGCCAAGGCCATTGCAGTCATGTTGACCAACGACGGCAATATTCGGGATTACTTCGGTGTCGACAAGATCAAGAAGCAGGGCGCGCCGGTGATTGCCATTCCTACCACCGCAGGTACCGGCAGCGAAGTGACGGTGTGGTCCGTGCTTTCCGACACCGAAAATGACGTCAAGGTCAATATCGGCAGCTATTTGAACTGCCCGCGCATTGCCTTGCTGGACCCGGAACTGACGCTCACCCTGCCAGCTGCAATCACTGCGGCCACCGGCATGGATGCCCTGACGCATGCCATTGAATCCTATGTCAACAAGGCGGCGCACATCGTTTCAGAAAGCGTTGCCGAAAAGTCGATTGCGCTGATTGCCGACAACCTGCGCCTGGCTGTGTCGCAGGGCGACAATATCGAGGCGCGCGGCAATATGCTGATCGCGAGCAGTCTTGCCGGCCTGTCCTTCAACCGCATCCGGCTTGGGCTAGCTCATGCCTTTGCATTGCCGCTAGGTAATTTCTTCAATATCCCTCACGGGCTGGTCAATGCGATCATGCTGACGCCAGTCATGAAGTTCAACCTTCCGGGCAACCTGTCTTATTACGCCAAAGTGGCCGAACTGTTCGGTGAAAAGGTCAGTGGCCTGAGCCTGCGGGATGCCGCCGAGCGTTCGGTGGTGGCAGTGCAGCAGCTGAAACAGGACATCGGCCTGACGCAGACGCTGGCGGATTTCAACGTCAGTGAAGATCGCTACGACGAAATCATCGACGAAGCCATGCGTTCCGGCAACATTCCGGTCAACCCGCGCATGCCTACGCGCGCAGACATGCGTCAGATGCTGGTGCAGGCCACGACTGGCGAAATCTAGGGATCCTCTGATCAAGTCGAGCGGAAAGCGGGCGCTGTGGATCGGAGCGAGATGCGAGGCGCAAAGCGCAGTGATAGCCGTAGCTATCGCGAGCATTTGCAACGAAGCAGATCGCCCGATTCCACAGATGCACGCGGCGCGGGACTTGATCAGAGGATCCCTAGCAATCAACTCATATTCACCATGGCAGCGGCGATCATCGGCTGCGACCACTATCCGGAGGGATGAACATTGAAGGTATGCATATTTGGCGCGGGAGCCGTCGGCGGCTACCTGGCAGCCCGTATCGGGCACGCCAATATCGCGCAGCTGTCCGTCATTGCACGGGGCGCGCAGAAAGAAGCCATGATCCGGAATGGCATCCGTCTCGATACGCCAGATGAATCCATTACCGTGCGGCCCTCGGTGGTCACGGACCGGCCGGAAGAACTTCCGGAACAAGACCTGGTTTTCGTGACACTGAAGGTCATGAGCCAGTCGGGCGCCGCGCAGGCCTTGCGCCGGCTGACCGGCGAGCAGGGTTGTGCCGTCTTTGCGGCCAATGGCATTCCGTGGTGGTGGAAGCATGGTAGCGAGCACGCCGAGCATCTGCCTTTGCTGGACCCGGAGGGTGCCTTGTGGAAGGGTCTCGGGCCTGAAAGGGCTCTGGGCTGCATCGTTTATTCCGCCAACGAAGTCGTAGAACCGGGGGTGATCCGTCATCTGGGCAATAACCGCTGGGTGGTGGGTGAGCCGGACGGCACGTCAAGCGCCCGCCTGCAAAAAGTGGTGCAGCTGCTGCAAGCCTCGGGAGTCAATGGCGAAGCCAGTACGGATATCCATGCCGAGATCTGGGCCAAGTTGCTGCGCAATGCTTCCTTGAACTCGCTTTGCTCGCTGACGCGCCTGCCCGTGGATGGCCTGGCCGAAGATCCCGCCTTGCTGGCCCAGGCCGACACGCTGATAGACGAGATCATCGCCGTGGCGGCTTCCCAGGGCTGCGATATTTCGGCACAGCGCGCTGCCGCCTGCGAACAGCTGCGGCGTGGCGGTGCCGAAGGCAGTGCACCACCGGTCAAGGGCTTCCGGCCGTCGATGCTGCAGGATGTCCTGGCGGGCAGGCCGCTGGAGGTTGAAGCCATTGTGGGTCAGGTGCAGGCGCTGGCCCGCGAAGCCGGGGTACCATGCCCGGCCATCGATACCGTTCTTCCCCTGCTTAGAGGGTTGAACCGTAGTTTGATGAATCGATAAAGCTGCTATAAATCGATACGTCAGAAATGATTTGAATAACAAATGGCCGATTCAGGCTGAACCAGGAGATTCAAGATGACGACCAGACGTAAATTCCTCACCAC
>JBAYOJ010000238.1:0-4607 GCA_041678385.1 Burkholderiaceae bacterium
ACAGATGCCACTGCAGCTCAACGATGGAGGTCATGTTCAGGTGATTGCCAAAAAGGGGGACCCGGCGTTCCCAGGCAAAGAGGTCGCTCAGACCCATCTGGGCGCCGACCACTGATACCATCACCACCAGAACGAGTACGAGGATCAGAATGGAGCCATATCGACCCGGCAACGCGCTGATATCAAGCAGCGCGTTGCCCAGGCGGACCATGGCGCTCTGTTGCGAGCGTCTGTCCATACCGGCCTCACTTCATGTTCTGAAGGGCTTTCCAGCGCTCGGCGCCTTCCATGTAAGCGCTCAAGGATGCGTAGGCTTCATCGAAGATGGGATCGTTCTTGCGCTCTTCTTCGATCACTTCAGCGGTTGCCTTGCGCAGGACTTCCAGCACGCTGTCGGGCAGCCGCTGCACTACCGTGCCACCCTCTTCCATCTTCTTCAAAGTTGCAAGTTGGTCGGGCACGCCGTTGGTGAGTGTCCAGAGGAAAGAGGACCGGCAAGCCGCTTCCAACTGATGCTTTTGGGTATCGTTCAAGCCATCCCATACCTTCTTGTTGATGGTGATGGAATTGATGCTGGATGGCTGATGCCAGCCTGGGAAATAATAATACTTGCCGGCCTTCTGCAGCTGAATGCTGTAGTCAATGGCGGGCAGGGAAAATTCGGCGGCGTCGATCCGGCCGCGCTCAAGCGCTACGAATACTTCACCACCCGGGATCATCTGCGGGCTGACCCCCACCTTGGTCAGTGCCCGGCCTGCCAAGCCGCCAATACGCATGCGCAGGCCTTGAAGGTCTTCAGGCGATTTGAGTTCTTTGTTGAACCAGCCGGCAGGTTCAGCCGCCACCACGACGCAGGGCATGAAATGGATGTTGTGCTTGTCGTAGGCCTTCTGGATGATTTCGCGGCCACCCCCTTCCCACATCCATTCAGCCAGCACTTCAGGCGTCGGGCCAAATGGCAGCGCCCCGATAAGATTGGCCACCGGTATCATGCCGCCCCAGTAACCGACCCAATCGTATCCGCCGGCCACCGCGCCGCTGCTGACGGCGTTGAGCACTTCGAGCGCGGGAACGAGTTCGCCGGCGCCGTAAATATTGATCTTGATGTCGCCTTTGCTGATTTCCTGTGCAGCCTGGGCAAATTTCTTGAGGCCGTCGCCGAGGAACAGCATGTCTTTGGGGAAAGTACTGGCGATATCAATGCTGACGGCATTTGCGGCCGGGGCTGCCGCAAAGGTAAATGCCGCCGACACCGCTGCAACTGCGTGCTTGAGTTTCATATTGTCTCCTGGTTGGTTTCAGCCGTACCCACGTTAAGTTACACCGTGTTACACCTTAAACGCAACACAGGGCATGCCGTCGTGGGGCGGACACTGTCTTTGCAGTGTGGCAGCCACATGCTAAGGCTGTGCCTTCCAAATAGTCAATATGTTTGTGATCACAAGCATGCCGGTACCCCGGTCAGCCATAAGGGCCGCGTCGATGTCCGGTTCAGCTCGGTGTGGGTGTAACGGCATCCGGGCTGCACATGCTTTCGCGCAGACGCAGGACCGGCATACAACGGGTGTCGCGGTGCGTCACCAGGGAAAGCGAAATGGGGCCGCGGGCGTCCGGGTCATCCAGTTCCAGGAAGCGCACATGGGGGTTGGAATAGGCGCGGGCCACGCCAGGCACCAGCGCGACCCCCAGCCCGCTCGCCACCAGGCTGACCAGCGTCTGCACCTGTACTGCCTCTTGCCGCACCAGTGGGGCGAAGCCCGCCTTGCCGCACAAGCTCATTGCCACGCTGTTAAGGCCGGGAACCTCGCCCGGGGAATACATGATGAAAGGGTCGCCACTGCATTCCCGCAATGAAATGCACTGCCGCTTCGCCAGTGGGTGCGCATAATTGACCGCCAGCACGAACTCATCCTGTTCCACCACCCAGCTGTCCAGAGCATCATCTTCGACCAGCGGCCCTCGCAGCAGCGCGGCGTCAAGCACATTGGCCCGCAGCATGTCCAGCAACCCGATTGTGCGGTCTTCACGCAGACTGACCTCGATATCGGGATAGCGTTGACGGAAGGCGGGCATAGTACGGGGCAACAGCGCATAGGTGGCCGAACCGACGAAGCCCAGACGCAGGCTGCCCCACTCTCCATGCGCGACCAACCGCACCGACCGCCTGGCTTGCTCGGCGTGGAACAAGGCACGGCGCGCATCCTCAAGCAAGGCGGCGCCGGCCGCCGTCAGCGTCACCCCGCGGGCACTGCGCTCGAACAGTAGCGCGCCCATTTCCTGTTCCAGCTTCTGCATGGAAACCGTGAGCGCCGGCTGCGCTATGAAAAGCACGTCGGCCGCCCGCCGGTAGCTGCCTTGTTCAGCGATGGTGATGAATTGTCGAAATTGTCGGAATCTCATCGCGATAACAGATGATTATCAATGTATACCCATCTTATATTAGACCATTATGATGTAACAGGATAAGATCGTCGATTTCCTGGCGACTTTAGCGGCTGGCAGCACCATGAATGAACATCAACCTTCACGCGGCCCACTGGCGGGTATCAAGATTCTTGACCTGACCTCTGTGATATTCGGGCCCTATGCGTCGCAGATCCTGGCCGACTACGGCGCCGACGTCATCAAGCTTGAATCGCCGCAGGGTGATTCCACCCGCAATACCGGCCCACGCTATGAAGACGGCCTGGCGGCGATTTTCCTGAGCGTGAATCGCAACAAGCGCAGCCTGGTCCTCAACCTCAAGCAGCCTGCCGCACGCGACGCGCTCCTGAAGCTGGTGTCAACGGCAGACGTCTTCATGCACAGCATCCGCCCCCAGAAGATGGCGGCCCTGGGCCTGGCGCCGGATGACCTGCGGGCGCTCAACCCACGCCTGATCTATGCGGGCCTGCTGGGCTTCGGCACGGGTGGCGCATACGAAGGCCGCCCCGCTTACGACGACACCATCCAGGGCTTGAGCGGCATCGCCGACATCATGGCCAGGCAGACCGGCGAACCCCGCTATCTGCCCACCATCGCCGCAGACAAGACCTGTGGCCTGATTGCCGC
Organism: Burkholderiaceae bacterium; assembly: GCA_041678385.1. GTDB lineage: Bacteria > Pseudomonadota > Gammaproteobacteria > Burkholderiales > Burkholderiaceae_B > Yanghanlia. The sequence continues at coordinate 3,052 of JBAYOJ010000238.1, forward strand.
CCACGCCATCCTGGCGGCCCTGTTCCAGCGCGAACGCAGCGGCACAGGTCAGACCATCGAAATCCCCATGTTCGAGGCCATGACATCCTTCAACCTGGTGGAACATTTCTATGGCCGCCACCTGGCGGACGAACCGGGGCCCACCGGCTACCCCCGCCTGATGTCGCGCTGGCGCAAGCCTTATCGCACTACCGACGGCTACCTGTGCATGATGCCCTACACGGATCTGCACTGGCGCAACTTCTTTACGCATACCGGCCATGAAGCTCATGCGGCCGACCCGCGCTTCGCCGACATAGGCATGCGCACCCGAAACATAGATACATTGTATTCACTAGCACAAGAAATCGTCGCGACCCGGTCAACCGAGTACTGGGTTGATCTGTGCGAACGCATTGAAATCCCCGCTACACGCATCAACTCACTGGATGACCTGGAAAACGACCTGCACCTGCGAGACGTCGGCATGTTTGTCGACATCCCTGATGCGCAGTCGCGCACCTACCGCTTTACCCGTAACCCCGTGCGCATGGAGCACGGTACCGACACCATGAACCTGCCTCCGCGCCTGGGCGAACATAGCCGCGACATTCTGGCCGAGGCCGGGTTGCCGCCCGCCGAAATCGACGCCCTGTTCGCTTCGGGCGCCGCACACTGACTTTTCAAGGAAAGACGACATGCAAAAAGACACGCCACCACTGATGGGCCGCGGTTTCTATTGGCAGGAACTCACCGTCGGGCAACGCTTCCAGACTTTCCGCCGCACCATCACGGAAACTGACATCGTCAACTTCATCAGCGTGACCGGCATGCTGGAAGCCATCTTCATTGATACAACCTTCGAGCATGGCGCCATGAAGGGGCGCCCCGCCCCCGGCGCACTGACCTACGGCATTATCGAAGGCTTTGTCATGCAGTCCATGGTGCAGGGCACGGGTCTGGCCATGCTGGAAGTCCACAAGAAGGCGCTGGCGCCGGTGGTGGCCGGCGACACGGTCTGGGCAGAAATCGAAATCACCGATGTGCGCCCCACTTCCAAGCACAACCGCGCCATCGTCACGTCCCGCATCGACGTCAAGAACCAGCATGGCACCGACGTCATGACTTATACCGCCGTACGTATGCTGGCCGGCAGGCCCGAGGCCTGATCCCCCTTTCCTGACGATCACTTTTACTCAGACAGGGCGTCTTTGATGCCCTCATAACTCCCGGAGACAACACACCATGCGTCATACCTCCAAACTGATTGCTTCACTGCTGTTGGCGGTTCCCGGCCTGCTGCTCGGGCCCGCACAGGCCCAGACCGACGACTACCCCAACCGTGCCATCACAATGATCGTGCCCTTCCCCGCTGGCGGCCCGACCGACATCGTGGCACGCCTGATGGCCAAGCAAATGGGCGACCAGATGGGCCAAAGCATCGTCGTCGAAAACCGTGGCGGCGCCAGCGGCACCATCGGCATGCAGGCTGCGGTCAACGCCAAGCCCGACGGCTACACCATTCTTTACAACACATCGTCGATCGCGCTGAGCACCATTCTGTACAAGAATCTTTC
>JBAYOJ010000239.1:0-4602 GCA_041678385.1 Burkholderiaceae bacterium
CCCGTCGTCGCGCTGGCCTGTTCCGACGCAATGTAGACAACCATGTTGGCAACTTCCTGAGGTTTGGCAAAACGCTGCAACAGCGAAGCTGAACGCTTTTCCTGTATGAAACGCGAGGCCATTTCATCGACACTCATACCGCGCTCCGCCGCCATGGGCGCAAGGAAATCCTGCACGTTGTCCGTCGCGGTGGGGCCGGGCAGAATGGCATTGGCCGTCATACCGGTCGCAGCCAGATCTTTGGCATAACCTCGCGCCAGGGCTTGCATGGCCGCCTTGCTGACCCCGTAGTGCACCATCTCAACGGGGATATTGATGGCCGATTCACTGGAAGTGAATAGCAGGCGCCCCCATCCGCGCTGTTTCATGCCTTTCGCATAATGATTGGAAAGGCGCGCCGCACTGATGACATTGATCTGAAAGATCTCTTCCCAGTCTGCATCTTCCAGTTCCAAGAGGGGCTTGGCCTCATAGATGCCCAGGTTGTTCACCAGGATGTCAGCGTTCGGATGAGCGGCAATCAGCTTCTGTGCGCCCTGCGCTGTGGCAAGGTCGGCAGCCACGCCTGTCGCCTCGTGGTTCACACCGCCTGCGTTAACGGTTGCTACAGCCTTGTCCACTGCAGCCTGGGTCCGGCCGGTGACCACGACACGCGCACCCACGCCTGCCAGACCTTGAGCGATCGCCAGGCCAATGCCGGAAGTAGAGCCGCTGATAATGGCCGTTTTACCTCCAAAATCGATTTTCATGATGATGTCCTTGTTCCGGGTTCAGACAGCGCTGGCGTGATCAAGTCGGGCGATATCAGCTTCGGAAAGTGAAAGTTGTGTTGAACGGATCAAGCTTTCCAGCTGATCCAGACGAGTGGCACTAGCGATCGGGGCAGTGACACCCTCACGGGCAATCAGCCAGGCGATTGCGACTTCTGCGGGAACCGCGGCATGCTGGTCGGCTATCTCGTCAAGCGCCGCCAGAATGCGCAGCCCCCGTTCGTCGAGATAGGCTTCAATACCACCGCCACGCGGGCTTTTATTCAGGTCGGCAGCGCTGTGGTACTTGCCACTGAGAAAGCCGCTGGCCAGACTGTAGTAAGTGATCACACCCAGGCCTTCGGCCATGGCCAGGTCACGCAGCTCGCCGTCGTAGCTGGCACGGTCATAAAGGTTGTATTCCGGCTGCAGGACTTCATATCGTGGCAGCCCTTCTTTGGCCGCCACCTGCAGGGCCTCGGCAAGCTGATCGGCTGAAAAATTCGAGGCACCGATGGAACGCACCTTGCCAGCCGCAATCAGGCGATCATAGGCTTGCAGGGTTTCCTGCACGGGCACATCGGGATCATAACGATGCGAAAAATAAACATCGATGCGATCCGTCTGCAGGCGCTGCAGGGAATCCTCGACCGCACGCGCTATCCACGCGGCAGACAAACCCTTTTTCTCAGGGTCCATTTCCATGCCGACCTTGGTGATCAGCACCCCACGATCACGGTTGCCACGCGATTTCATCCATTCGACCGCCGGCGCACCCGCAAACTGGAAAGCCTGGTGGAATTCCTGGTGCAGCGTTTTCCGCCTTCACCACCTCAGTCTTTATAAGTCAGTAAAGCTGTCGTAGAGCCCCTTTAATGAAGAATAAGCGGGCCTGGGCATTGCTTCACAGCAGCCAATTGTTCCAAATATGGAACACTAATAATGTTTTTCAGCTGTTTTTCTTCAATTTTATTTTGAATAAACTTCTCATATCGATGAACAACAATGCTCTCTGACGAAGCCCGTCACTTTTTGGATGCAGATCATGAATCAACGCTATTCCTCTACGGCAATTTTCCTGCATTGGCTGGTAGCGCTCGGCCTGGTCGGCACATTCATGCTGGGCTTCTATATGGAAGGCCTGCCCTTGTCCCCGAACAAACTGAAGCTGTATTCCTGGCATAAATGGGCAGGCATGAGCCTGTTGGTACTGATCGTCGTTCGACTCGCATGGCGACTGAGCCATCGCGCACCCGAATTGCCTTCCAGCATGGGGCCGGCGGCCCGCTTTCTTGCCCACGCCGGCCACTGGCTGCTTTATGCGCTGATGTTGGCTATCCCTGTAAGCGGCTGGCTGATGAGCTCGGCGCAAGGGTTTCCCGTGGTGTGGTTCGGCGTGCTGCCCCTGCCCGACCTCGTATCCAAGGATGCGGCGCTAGGCGCACTGCTGCAAAACGTACATGTCATATTGAACTACACGCTGCTCGTGGTGGTCATAGGACATGTGGCCGCGGCACTACAACACCATTTCATCAAGAAAGACACAGTGCTGGCCCGCATGCTGCCCTTCGTTGGCAAGGCATGAAGGCTGGCTCCACCGAACACCTGAATCTACAACGGAGGATTTCATGATCCCATTCTTGAGCACAGGCAAGGCCAGTCGCCGCAAAGCCCGTGAAGAACTCCGGCCTGTCGGCCAGAGCTTCTCCGCCACAATACAGGGACGCCTGCGGCGTCGCATTGACATAGCCCCGCTTGACCTCGTCGTGAACGACGAGGCTTGCGCGTGGGCGCGTGGTCAATCACTGATTCGCCCTCTGGCACTGGCTACAGCATTGAGCCTTGGCGTGCTGGGCAGTGCTCACGCGGCGCAGTACACCAGCCTTGATGCCGAAGCCAGTCGCATCTCGTTCGGCTACAGCCAGATGAACGTCGGCATGGATGGCAGCTTCAGCGAACTGACCGCACCGGAACTCAGCTTCGACCCCGCAAACCCCGCCGAAGCGAAAGTCGCCCTGGAAATTGCCCTCAAAAGTGTTGATGCCGGCTACGACGAAGCCAACGCCGAACTCGCAAAGGATGAATGGCTTAAGTTGTCTGCTCATCCTCTGGCTGCCTTCCAGTCCAGCAAGGTTGAAGCCTTGGGTGACAACCGTTATCAGGTGACTGGCGAACTCACCATCAAGGGCAACACCAGAGAAGTGACCGCGCCTTTCACCTTCAAAGAAGAGGGCGACTCGGGTATCTTCGAGGGCAGCTTCACCTTCCAGCGCGCTGATTTCAATATTGGCGAAGGTCAGTGGAGCGACTTCAGCATCGTCGCCAATGATATCGAGATCCGGTTTCACATCGTTGCCCGGTAAATCCCAGCAGGCATGGAGCGGCAACACACCGTTTCCAGGCCCTATTTAAGCAATTCTTATTTCCTTCAATTAAAAATACAGGACTCAACATGAAAAAAACCCTTATCGCCGCCGCTTTCGCCGCTTTCTTCGCTGGTCAGGCTCTGGCCGCACCGCAGACTTATGTCGTGGACTCCAGCCACACCTTCCCCCGTTTTTCGTATGATCATATGGGCTTGTCCAAGCAGATTCTGCGCTTCAACAAGACAACCGGCACCGTGGTGCTCGACAAGGACGCCAAGCAGGCTCAAGTCGATGTCACTATTGACATGAAATCTGTTGATACCGGCTTCGAGCCCTTCAACGGCCATATTCAGGGCGAAGACTTCCTGGATACCGCCCAGTTCCCCACAGCCACCTTCAAATCGACCAAGGTTAACTTTGAAGGCGACAAACCAGTAAGCATTGAAGGCGACCTGACGATCAAGGGCGTCACCAAGCCAGTCACGCTGACCGTGACTTCCTTCTTTAATGGCCCGCATCCCATGATGAAGAAGGACACCATCGGCGCCAATGCCACGGCTGTCATCTCGCGTACCGCATTCAACGCTGGCAAGTTTGCTCCGGGCGTCGGTGACGAAGTCACCCTGGACATTGCGCTTGAAGCCATTGTCGAATAACTGAACAACAACCGGCGGCGCCGCGTTTGCGGCTCCAGCCGCCGCCCGACAAGGAACCGATATGGGACTTCTGGTAGACGGTAAATGGCACGATCAGTGGTATGACACGGCAAGCACGGGTGGGCGCTTCGTACGCAGCGATGCGCAGTTCCGCAACTGGGTCACCCCTGACGGCAGCCCGGGTCCCAGCGGCACCGGGGGTTTCAAGGCGCAGGCCGGCCGATATCATCTTTATGTTTCGCTAGCCTGCCCCTGGGCAAATCGCACTTTGATCCTGCGTGCCCTCAAAGGCCTGGAAGAAATGATCAGCGTGTCAGTCGTCAACCCTTATATGGGCAAGGATGGCTGGACCTTCAATCCGGGCCCAGGGGTCGTTCCAGACCCCATCGGCCAGGCAGAGTATCTATACAAAGTCTATCTGCGCGCTCAGCCGTCATACAGCGGCCGCGTCACCGTTCCAGTGCTCTGGGACTGCGAAAACAATACCATCGTCAGCAATGAGTCAGCCGAGATCCTTCGGATGTTCAATTCGGCTTTCGATGATGTGGGCGCACGCGAAGGCGATTACACCCCCGCCATGCTGTTGCCGGAAATCGACGCACGCAATGAAGAGATCTACGATGCCGTCAACAATGGGGTCTATAAGGTGGGGTTTTCCACAGCTCAGGAAGTCTACGAGCAGGAAGTCGGCAAACTGTTCGCCTATCTCGACAAACTTGAAGCCCTGCTGGGCCGGCAGCGTTATCTGCTGGGCGATCAGCTTACCGAAACCGACTGGCGCCTGTTTACCACTCTTATCCGCTTTGACGCCGTGTATCACGGCCACTTCAA
>JBAYOJ010000240.1:0-4568 GCA_041678385.1 Burkholderiaceae bacterium
ATAAGGCGATACGGCTGCCACCATCAGCATGTGATCCATGGCGGAAATGTCCAGGGCGCTCACAAAGGCGTCTGGCAGATTGCCGGTGTCGCCGCCCATGGCGCGATAGACACGGTAGGCGTGATCTTCGACGGTGTATTCCTTCTTGCTGCCGTCAGGCATGCGCTTCAGGCGGCTGTAAAACCACGAAAAAGCGGGCTCAATTCCGTTCGAGGCGTTGTCGGCGAAGGCCAGAGAAATGGTACCTGTCGGGGCTATGGAGGTCAGGTGTGAGTTACGTACACCTGACTTGCGGATCTGCTCTTTCAGGGAATCGGGCAGGCGCGAGGCAAAACCCGCAGACAGGTAGTTGTCGGCGTCGAACAAGGGGAAGGCGCCCCGCTCTCGCGCGAGGTCAACCGAGGCCTGATACGCCGCGTCGCGCATTTCGCGCGCCAGCCTGCCAGCCAGCTCGCGGCCTTCTTCAGAGTCGTAGCGCAGGCCCAGCATGATGAGGGTGTCGCCCAGGCCCGTGAACCCCAGCCCGAGCCGCCGCTTGGCGTCCGCTTCGACTTTCTGTTCTTCCAGCGGCCATTTGGTCGCGATCAGTACGTTGTCCAGCATGCGGACTGCCAACGCCGTAGCCTTGCGCATCTCGTCAAAGTCGAAGCCGGCTTCGTCGCTGAACGGCGAGCGGACATAAGCGGTGAGATTCAGACTGCCCAGGCAGCAGCAACCGTAATCCGGCAAAGGCTGCTCGCCGCAGGGGTTGGTGGCCTCGATGTGTTCGCAGTAGGCCAGGTTGTTTTCTTCATTGATGCGATCGAGATAGAGCACGCCGGGTTCAGCCGCGGCGTAGGTGCTCTGCATGATGAGATCCCAGACCTCACGGGCGCGCACCTTGCGATACACCCAGCGGCCGTCATCACGCAGATAGGCCCCTTTTGATTTCAGGTCTACGTTGGGTTCGATCGTGTGGGTAAGCTCAAATTCGGTGTCGTCGGCCACCGCCTTCATGAAGGCATCGGTAACACCCACCGATACGTTGAAATTGTTCAGTTCCCCACGTTCCTGCTTGGCAGTGATGAATTCAAGCACATCGGGGTGGGTCACATTGAGCACGGCCATCTGGGCGCCACGCCGGGCACCGGCGGATTCGACCGTTTCGCAAGACCGGTCGAACACGCGCATGTAGGAAATCGGGCCAGAGGCACTGCTGCCCGTACCCTTGACCTGCGCACCACGCGGCCGAATGGCGGAAAAGTTGTAGCCTACGCCACCGCCACGCCGCATGGTTTCGGCGGCCTGTGCCAATGCCGTGTAGATGCCAGGCTTGCCACCTTCCGACTCGGTTATAGAGTCACCCACAGGTTGCACAAAACAATTGATGAGCGTGCTTTGAAGCTCGGTTCCGGCTGCGCTATTGACCCGGCCTGCCGGCACAAAACCATGCTCCATCGCCCAAAGGAACTCGTCAACATACTTTTTACGAAGTTTGGGTTCCTCAACCTGCGCCAGTGCCGTGGCGACCCGCGCACGAACTTCGCGTATCGTTTTTTCGCCGTTCTTGGCGTATTTTTCGATGAGGACTTCAGTGGAAATATCTTGAGGTTCCGCCAGGGCAATGGCGGCGCTTTCCAGATGTTGCATGCTATGGATCCTTGATGACGCGCACGGGCGAAACAGGTCGCCGGCAGCAGATGTTCAGGCAGGGATTATAAGACCCGTAGTTACGACGACCGGGGCGGCTGAAAGATCAGCTTATGATCCATGAAAGTTAACCCGACCCCCGCTGCGAAAGCAAGATAACACACGATCAGTAACAGGGTATCTGGCCCTTTTCCGACGCGTCACGGCGGCGACATCCCTATGGCTTTCATCAGCAAACGCAACGCCCATGCGGCCAGGCTCAAAGCTGCGACACTCGCCAGCCAGATGCCCGCCAGCCACCCTGCCCTGCGCAGCCACTGCCTAAACGTTGCGCGCACGCCCCGCCCCTTCAGTGATAGCCTTCACCGGGCTTGACCTTGCCACGAAACACATAGTATGACCACGCCGTGTACGTCAAAATGACGGGAATGATGAACAGGGCGCCTACCAGCGCAAAGCCCTGGCTCTGGGGCGGGCCGGCCGCTTCCCATAGATCAATGTCCGGCGGGACGATGTTCGGCCACAGGCTGATCCCCAGGCCGCTATAACCAAGGAAGATCAGACCTAGCGTCAGCACAAACGGCCCTGCATGGGGCTGGCCGTCCAGCGCCCGCAGCAGAAACCATGTGCACACCAGCACCAGGATTGGGACCGGGCTGAACCAGTACAGATTGGGGAAACTGAACCAGCGTTCACGGATCGCTTCGTGGGCGATGGGCGTCCATAAGCTCACAATGACGATCACGCCCAACAATACCAGTGCCAGCGGCCTGGCCAAGCGTATCATGCGCTCCTGCAAGCTGCCTTCTGTCTTCATCACCAGCCAGGCGCAACCCAGCATCGCATACGCCACCAGCAGCCCGAAGCCAACGAAGAGCGGAAAGGGGCGAAACCAGTCGAACGGCCCACCGGCAAACTGTCGCCCCAGCACGTCGATACCTTCGATATAGGCCCCCAGCGTGACGCCCTGGAAGAAAGTGGCCACCACCGACCCGCCAATAAAGGATTTGTCCCAGAAATGACGGCGCGCCGCCGAAGCCTTGAACCGGAATTCAAAGGCAACCCCACGAAAAATCAAACCCAGCAGCATGAAGATCAGCGGCAGCATAAAGGCACTGAGGATGATCGAATACGCCAATGGAAAGGCGGCCAGCAGCCCCGCGCCCCCCAGCACCAGCCAGGTTTCATTACCGTCCCATACGGGTGCCACCGTGTTCATCATCACGTCGCGGTCTCCGTCATCGGCAAAAAAGGGAAACAGGATGCCCACCCCCAGATCAAAGCCGTCCATGATGACGTACATGAGGATGCCAAAGAGAATGATGATGGCCCACAGCAGCGTCAGATCGATGCCCATATTCATCTCCCCACCCGGACAGTGTCATCACGCGGTGCTGATTCAGCCGCCGCAGACAAGGGGCGGCTGGGCGTGCGCAATTCGCCAGGGCCGCCTTCAGGGCCTTCTTCGCCCATGGGGGGCGGGCCACGTTTGATCAGGCGCAGCATGTAGACGGTGCCCGCGCCGAACAGCAGAAAATACACCACAATGAACAGCACCAGGGTCAGGCCAACCTCGAAGGCGCCATGGGGGCTTACCGCGTCGGCGGTCCGCATGATGCCGTACACCACCCAGGGTTGGCGGCCCACTTCGGTGGTGAACCACCCTGCGAGCATGGCCACAACGCCTGCGGGGCCCATATACAGTGCATAACGCCACAAGCCCCGCGATGAGGATTCCCGGTACAAAGTGCCCCGCCAGCGCGCCCATGCCCCCCATAGCGCCAGCCCTATCATGAGCAGGCCCAGCCCCACCATCACGCGGAACGACCAGAATACCAATGGCACGTAAGGCCGCTCGTCGCGGGGGAATTCCTTGAGCCCTGGAAACTGGCCGTCCAGTGTATGCGTCAGAATGAGGCTGCCCAAATACGGGATCTCCACCGCATAACGATTGGTTTCCGCCTCCATGTCGGGCCAGGCAAACAGGGTGAGCGGGACGGCTGCGCCCGGCTGGTTTTCCCAATGCCCTTCGATGGCCGCCAGTTTGGCCGGCTGGTGTTTCAGTGTGTTCAGGCCGTGAAAATCACCTACCACAGCCTGGAGCGGTGCCGTACACAACAGCATCCATAAGGCCATTGAAAACATCTTGCGCACCGCGGGCGTGGCATTGCCGCGCAACATGTGCCATGCGCCAGAAGCGGCGACAATCAGTGCCGTAACCAGGAAGGCAGCCAGCACCATGTGGACCAGGCGGTATGGGAAGGACGGGTTGAAAATCACCGCCAGCCAATCTACCGGCACGGCCCGGCCATCAATGATTTCGTGGCCGGTGGGCGTCTGCATCCAGCTGTTCGATGCAAGTATCCAGGTTGCCGACAACAAGGTACCCAACGCCACCATAATGGTGGACATAAAGTGCAGCCCCGGCCCCACGCGCTGCATGCCGAACAGCATCACCCCCAGAAAGCCGGCCTCCAGAAAGAAGGCGGTCAGCACTTCATAAGCCAGCAGCGGCCCAGTGATCCCACCGGCAAAATCCGAAAAACCGCTCCAGTTGGTACCAAATTGATAGGCCATGACCAGACCCGACACTACCCCCATGCCGAAATTCACTGCGAAGATCTTCAGCCAGTATTGATACAACGAACGATATAAGGGGTTGCCCGTCTTCAGCCAGAACCCTTCCAGCACTACCAGATAACTGGCCAGGCCGATCGTGATGGCCGGAAAGATGATGTGAAAAGAAATTGTGAATGCGAACTGCAGGCGCGCGAGCATGAGTGCATCCAGTTCCATATCCCCCCCTTGATAACGCCCCGGCTTATGCGTCGGCCTGTGTACCCTGACTTTGGGGCCCGGCCAGCACGGGGCGTGCCGTCCTATTCCCAATCATCCCACTGCACATCGTGGGCGGCCAGGTAGGCATTCACCGCCACACC
>JBAYOJ010000241.1:0-4562 GCA_041678385.1 Burkholderiaceae bacterium
AACAGGCCTTTGGCGTCGTAGGGATTGGATGGAATGACCGTACGCAGGCCGGTCACATGGGTAAATAAGGCCTCGGGGCTCTGACTATGCGTCTGCCCGCCGTAAATCCCGCCACCCGAGGGCATGCGTATGGTCAGGGGGGCTATGAATTCACCGGCACTGCGATAACGCAGCCGGGCGGCTTCAGACACGATTTGGTCGGTAGCGGGATAGAAATAATCAGCGAACTGAATTTCCACAACGGGCCGCAGGCCGTAAGCCCCCATCCCCACCGCCGCTCCGACGATGCCGCCTTCTGAAATAGGCGCGTCAAAAACCCTGTGCTTCCCGTACTTCGCCTGCAGGCCTTCCGTGCACCGGAAGACACCGCCGAAATAGCCAACGTCCTGGCCAAAGATCACTACATTCCCATCACGCTCAAGCATGGCGTCCATCGCGGAGCGCAATGCCTGGATCATGGTCATGGATACGGTATCCTGACCTACTTTATGTATATCCGCCATATCTACACTCCCAGTTGCTGGCGCTGGCGGCGCAGGTGCCAGGGCATCTCTGCGTACACATCTTCGAACATCGTGGCGACGCTGGAAGTCTGACCGGTCAGCAGCGAGCCGTGGCTTTCCGCCTCTTTCTGCGCGGCGATGACTTCGGCTTCGCATTCCTTCTGCACGGCCTGATGTTCTTCCTCTGACCAATGCCCGATATTGATGAGGTGCTGCTTCAACCTTTCAATGGGATCACCCAACGGGAAGCGCGACCAGTCATCGGCAGGACGGTACTTGGACGGATCGTCGGATGTGGAGTGTGGGCCGGCCCGATAGCTGACCCATTCGATAAGCGTGGGGCCAAGATTATTGCGCGCGCGTTCAGTGGCCCAGCGCGATACGGCAATCACAGCGAGCAGATCGTTGCCATCTGCACGCAGCGACACAATGCCGCTGCCCACACCGCGCGCGGCAAAAGTGTTCTGTTCGCCCCCTGCCAGTGCCTGGAAAGTGGAAATGGCCCACTGGTTGTTGATGACGTTCATGACCACCGGCGCCCGATATACCTGCGCGAAGGTCAGGCCCGTCTGGAAATCGGCTTCGGCGGTTGCCCCGTCACCTATCCACGCGGTGGCAATCCGGGTATCGCCTTTAATGGCCGATGCCATGGCCCAACCCACCGCCTGCACGAACTGGGTAGCCAGGTTGCCCGATATGGAAAAAAAATCGTATTCCCGCATGGAATACATCACTGGCAGCTGGCGCCCTTTGAGTGGATCGCACTCGTTGGAATAGAGCTGGCACATCAGTGTGGAAAGCGGGACATCTTTAGCGATAAGCAGATTCTGCTGGCGATAGGATGGGAAGCTCATATCGCCGGGTTCCAGCGCCAGGGCCTGGCCCGTGCCTATGGCTTCTTCGCCCAGACTCTGCATGTAGAAGGAGATTTTTTTCTGACGCTGCGCGATCAGCATGCGCGCATCAAAAATACGCGTCTTGATCATTACCCGCATGCCTTTGCGCAGAAGCTCAGGATCAATGGCGGGTTCGGCCCAAGGGCCAACTGCATTGCCGTCGTCATCCAGGATGCGAATCAGCGAAAAAGCAAGGTCTGCGTTGTCTTGGTGACCAATATCAAGTGCGGGTTTACGCACTTCGCCGGCGGCGGATAGGGATAGATAGGAAAAATCGGTTGCATGCCCAGGTCGCCCGGAGGGTTCGGGCACATGTAGCCGCAATGGAGAAACTTGTCTCATAAAGCCTCGAAAATCATCTTGTGGAGTTTTTTCTTGTAGCGCTTGGCGCCATGGCCTGACGGCCCGCTTCTTGTGGAAGCAGGCGCTATCATCGCGCATCCTCGCAGTCCGCGCAAGAAGCCGTCGACCAATATCGGGCACGGGTCTCACGCTCTGCCTTGACTGTAAGCTGCCCCTTTGCCGAGCGGGCAAAAACCGCCCCATCGTGCCCGGTTTCCCAGAACGACGCCCCATACGCACGCCATCGCCGACGAATCATGGCAGCCGGGTGCCCATAACGATTCCAGCGGCCCGCCTGGGCAATCGCATGTTCCGCCTGCAAAGCATTTACAAAGCGCTCGGAAGACGAATACCGCGAGCCGTGATGGGCTGCGAGCACGACGTCGGTGTGAGGCAGTTCACGTTCCACCAGCGCGTTTTCTTCATCCGCACCAATATCACCGGGCAGGATGATGGAGTGATGTGCCCCTTTGATACGCAGCACGCAGGCATTGCGGTTGCGTTCGCGGGTGCCGGCTTTGATGGCGATATTGCCGTCCCCCAACGGCCACAGGAACTCGAAACCCACCGCGTCCGTACGCCAGTGCACACCATAGGAGCACGCACTGCTGACCGTCGGCAGCGCGGGTGACCCCCGCCCACCGAGCAAACGGCCTTCGTGCCTGACCCATGCGGGTATGTCGAAAGAGGCATAGGCTTGTTCCACCGGCAGCACTTCAAGCACGCTGCGCAAACCACCCACGTGGTCGATGTCGCTGTGCGAAATGACAAGAACATCAATACGACGCACCCCTTTTGCCCGCAGGAAAGGCAACAGCGCCCGTTGAGCCGCATCGGAGTCCGGCGAATACCGTACCCCCGTGTCGTACACCAGCACATGTTCAGAGGTGAACAACACCAGGGCGCTACCCTGACCGACATCCAAAGCATACAACTCCCAGTCGCCCGGGCCGGGGCGCGGCGGCACCCAGAACAACGCAGGCAGCATAAAAGCCCAACCCAGCGTCCGGAAAGGCAAGCCCCTGGGCAGTAAAGCCACGCCTATACCGAGCATCGCAAACAGCGTCGCCCACCAAGGCGAAGCAGGCACCACAAAGCTGGCGCCGGGAAGGTCAGCCAGCCATTGCGTAGGCCACATGCAAGCTTCCAGTAGCAGATGTGCCAGCGTGGCCACCCACGACGCCAAAACGCCTGCACCCGGCAGCAGGGCCAAACCTGCCAGAAGCAGCGCCAGCGGTGTCACCAGCATGCCGATCACCGGTATCGCGTAAGCATTGGCCAGTGGCGAGACCAACGAGACCTCGCTGAACAGCAACGCCAACGGCGGCATGAGCGCGAGCGTAATCAACAACTGCAGGCGCGCAGCGGCCATCAGCTTGCCCTCAGTGGCGGACAAACCCTTGTTCAGCACAGCGATGGTGGCCTGCCCCCACCACCCCGTGCTGGCCATCAGCACATATACGGCCAGGAAGGACAGCCAGAAACCGCTTGCCAGCAAGGACCACGGGTCCATGGCCACGACGGCGAAGGCAGCCACGGCCAGCACATGAGAAGGACTCAGCGACACACGCAGGCCCAACGACAAGGCCATAACCGCCAACATCACGAAAGTGCGGCGTGCCGGTACGCCCCAGCCAGCCAACAGACAGTAAAGCCATGCCACTAGTAAAGCTGCCCACGCGCCTGCAAGCTGGGCCGGCAAGTTTTCGGCCAACGCCCGGCCCCGCCACCGTAGACGCCGCCAAAGGAAATGGGTCATGATTCCAGCAATAGCGGCGATCATTGTGACATGCGAGCCACTTATTGAAACTAAATGTGTCAATCCGCTACGATTGAAGGTCAGCCAGTCGGGCGACTCCACACTGGCCTGATCCCCGATTGCCAAGGCTAGCAGCACCCCGCCCCAGCGCAGGTCGGCAATATGCGGCAGCATGGCTTCACGCACGCGGTGGCGGGCACGCTGCGCCAACACGGCCAAGCCGGCCCAGGGTTCATCCTTCTGCAACACCGGCGTACCTCGCACAGTCGCCGTAGCGCGTATGCCTTGGGCAAATACGTGGCCTTCATAATCAAAACCATGCGGATTGCGGTCACCATGCGGGCTGCGCAGCACCAGAGCCATGCGCCACACCTGGCCAGGCACGATTTCAGGAAACTCGGCTCGACGCCCCGCCTTTTTGCCGTAGGGGCCGGAATATCCAGGCGCATTCCATCTGACCTGTATTCGGGAAGGCACGCCTTCAGGGACCGAAGACAGCACATCGGCCACGAACACACGGCTTTCCGGATTCAGGCGCGGCAGTTCGGCCACGCGCAACACCACCCTGGAAACCTTATCTTCATTGGAAGAATCCAGCGCATCGGCCAACCGATGGTCTACCCAAACCGAGCCATAGGACAAGCCAATCATAAGGGCAGTAGCCAGCCACAAAACCTTGCTCAATATCCCATGTTTCCCAGACACCTTATACAAGCGGCGTTGGCGCAGAAACTGTCCTATTGAAAGGGTCACTAAAAACACTGCCGCGCTGGCGGATAGCGTAGTGGAAGGTGGAGCGGAAAGCAGATGCACCACCCCCACCCCCCCCACAAACAGCAACAGACTGAGCCGGCCTATAGCCACTGAAGACTCCGGAAAACGTGGAGAAGCGCTGAATGAAACGAACAAAAATCCGCGCGAGCGGGCGTGAATGTTCGTTGCGAGCACACAGCCTAACGAAGACGGAGCAGTGACAACCAAGCAGGAACAGCTTTCAGCCAGGCGGAAAACTACTTAGGGACCCTCAAGACTAAGCCAGTTTTTCCTGTGGCGCATCTGGGT
>JBAYOJ010000242.1:0-4551 GCA_041678385.1 Burkholderiaceae bacterium
AAGGGTGTCGGCCGCCGCTTCAGCATGGTGGGCGACTTCAGCGTCCCGGCGCATCACGGTGGTGGCAGCTACACCGTGGTTGATGACTACGGGCACCACCCCAATGAAATGGAAGCGACACTGGCGGCGGCACGCGGTGCCTGGCCGCAGCGCCGCATTGTGCTGGCCTTTCAGCCGCATCGCTATACGCGCACTCGCGACTGCTTTGAAGATTTTGTGCGTGTCATCGGGGCAGCCGATGCTGTGCTGCTGACCGAGGTATACGCCGCTGGTGAACAGCCGCTTGTGGCGGCGGACGGTCGTGCGTTGTCCAGAGCGCTACGCGTGGCAGGCCGTGTGGAGCCTGTCTTCGTCGAGGATGTGGCTGAACTGCCGGCAGCCATCCGTGATTTTGTTCGGGACGGCGACGTGGTCCTGATCATGGGTGCGGGCTCCATCAGCAGGGTGCCGGGCCAGTTGGGAGAATTGGAATGAATATGAATTTTGGCCGTGTAGGCGTTCTTTATGGCGGGCATTCGGCTGAGCGCGAAGTGTCGTTGATGTCGGGCCAAGGTGTGTACGACGCCTTGCGTGGCGCCGGCATAGACGCCCATTTGTTCGACACTGGCCGATATAGGCTGGTGGACCTCATCAACGCTGGTTTTGACCGTGTATTCGTAGCGCTGCATGGTCGCTATGGCGAGGATGGCACCATTCAGGGGGCCCTGGAGCTGATGCGCCTGCCCTATACCGGCAGCGGCCCCATGGCGTCCAGCCTGTCCATGGACAAGATCATGACCAAGCGCGTATGGCTGCAGCACGGTTTGCCGACGCCGGGGTTCGTGGTCCTGAATGACGGTACCGATTTATCCAGCGTGGGCGCATTGGGCTGGCCTTTGATGATCAAGCCGCCTCATGAAGGTTCCACGCTGGGCATCACGAGGGTGGAAAGCGCTACAGACCTGAAAGACGCCTATGAGCTGGCTGCAGGCTTTGATGAAGAAGTTCTTGCAGAACAATTCATCCAGGGGCGCGAGATCACAGTGCCGGTGTTGGGCAAGGGTGCCACGGCACGGGCGCTGCCCATCGTCGAGATCATTGCCCCTGGCGGCAACTACGATTACGAGCACAAATACATATCGAACGATACGCAATACATTTGTCCGGCCGACTTGGATGCGGGCCTTGCCAGCCATATTCAGCGGCTGGCCGAGCAAGCGTATCGCACGCTGGGGTGCGAAGGCTGGGGCCGGGCGGACTTCATGCTTGATGAGGATAACCGCCCCTGGTTGCTCGAAATGAACACGTCGCCCGGCATGACCAGCCATTCGCTGGTACCCATGAGCGCCCAAGCCGATGGCATGAGCTACGCCGATCTGTGCATTGCCATTCTTTCGACGGCCTGCTGCAAAGTGCGGCAGCCCGCTAAAGATTAAAGGAGACGCACGTGTTCCAGGACGCCCGGCTTATCAACTTCATTGCGAACTCGCTGGCTTTGCTGGCGGTGAGCGCATTGTTGCTGGGCGTCGTGTACTGGATTGCGCAGCGTCCCTATTTCGCCATTGCTTCACTCTATCTGGCTCACGATGAAGAAGGGTCTGAGCTGCGTTTTGTCAGTGCTTCCAGCCTGAATCAGGCTGTGTCGGACAAACTGCGCGGTAATTTCTTCTTCATCGATCTGGATGAGGCACGTCGTCTGATCGAGACTGCGCCTTGGGTACGCCGGGCCCGAGTGCAGCGTGTCTGGCCCAATGCGCTGGCGGTTTACGTGGAGGAGCATCAGCCCCTGACGCTCTGGAACGAGAACGCGATGATCAACACTTGGGGCGAAGCATTCGAGGCGTACGCCGGGGACCTCCCTGACGGCGTGGTGCTGCCTCAGTTGAAGGGCCCCGAAGAGTCGGAGCGATTGGTCGTACAACGGTATGCGGAAGTGGCACGCTGGTTCGCCCCATTGAATCTGCGAGTCAACGAACTGGCCCTGAGCCCGCGTTATGCCTGGGAAGTGACCCTATCCGATGGCATGCGTCTGACGCTTGGGCGAGACCCGGCTGCCGACATTGCCGACCCTCATGGCCGATCGGGGGCCTTGCCCTTTGCCGCCCGTATTGAACGTTTTGTGGAAGCGTGGCCGCGTCTGGCCCAGGCTGTGCCTGGCCGGGCCATCGCCCATGCCGATTTGCGTTATTCGAATGGTTTCGCCATTACGCTGGCGCCCGTTACCTCTACTCCAAGCAAATAGAACTATGACCCGTGACATCAAGGATCTGATCGTTGCACTCGATATCGGCACCAGCAAGGTAGTGGCGGTCGTGGCCGAGATATTGCCCGAAGGGCGCTTCGAGGTTCTGGGCCTGGGTCAGCACGAATCCAGGGGCATGCGAAAAGGCGTGGTGGTGAATATTGAATCCACCGTCAACTCCATTCAACGCGCTCTCGAAGAAGCCGAATTGATGGCGGACTGCAAGATCCGCGAAGTCTATACAGGCATTGCCGGCAGCCATATCAGCAGCTTCAACTCCAGCGGCATGGTTGCTGTGAAAGACAAGGAAGTCACCGCGACTGATGTGGCTCGGGTGATTGAAACCGCCAAAGCGGTAAATATCCCCACCGATCAGCAGGTGCTGCATGTCCTCACCCAGGAATTCATTGTGGATTCCCAGGAAGATATTCGCGAACCCATCGGCATGAGCGGCCTGCGTCTGGAAGTGCGCGTGCACATTGTCACTGGTGCCGTCAGCGCCGCGCAGAATATCGTCAAGTGCGTGCGTCGCTGCGGGCTGGAGGTGCAGGACTTGATTCTGCAGCCGCTGGCTTCCAGCATGGCTTGCCTCACTTCCGACGAGAAAGAACTGGGCGTGGTGCTGGTCGATATCGGCGGGGGCACCACCGACGTGGCCATCTATACCAATGGTGCGATCCGCCACACTGCCGTCGTGCCCATTGCCGGTGACCAGATCACCAGCGATATCGCCGCCATGCTGCGCACACCGACGCCTGACGCCGAGGAAATCAAGCTGCGCTATGGCGTTGCCAAGCAAGTGCTGGTGAATCCCGACGAGCAGATCGAAGTCCCTGGCCTGGGCGACCGGCCCAACCGTCAGGTGAAGCGCCAGGCACTGGGGGCCGTTATCGAGCCTCGCGTCGAAGAATTATTCGGGTTCGTGCAGCAGATCATACGTGAGTCCGGCTACGAAGATCTGTTGGCGTCAGGTGTGGTGCTGACCGGTGGTACATCGCTGCTTCCAGGCATCGTTGAACTTGCCGAGGACGCTTTTCTGAAACCTGTGCGTATCGGCATTCCCGCCTATGAAGGAAGCCTTGCCGATGTCATGCACAACCCAAGATTTTCCACTGTGATGGGCTTGTTGCAGGAAGCCCGTCTGCAACGCGCGCGCGGCCGCAAGGTCGCTCAGCAGAAAGGCAGTTTTGCAACGCTGCTGGCGCGCATGAAGGAGTGGTTCATGAATTAGGGCTATTGCAGCCCTATGAGCGGGTGAGCGCAACTCGTTCGAGGAGGAGTTTCAAATCAGATGCGAGCCAGGCTGGCATTTCCTTTGAAACCAATCCGCCTCACAAGGCAGTACTGGGGAACTGAACTTTGATTCAATGGATATACATAAAGGGAGTCCAAAAATGATGAACTTTGAAATGCTTGATACCAGTGCGAACGGGACCGTCATCAAGGTCGTGGGCGTAGGCGGGGCTGGCGGCAACGCCGTGGGCCACATGATTCGCTCGGGTGTTCAAGGCGTGGAATTCATTTGCTGCAACACCGATTCGCAGGCGCTGGCGGCATCGGAAGCGCACGTCCAGATCCGTTTGGGCCGTACTGGCCTTGGGGCGGGTGCCAAGCCGGAGCAGGGCCGAGCTGCCGCCGAGACGGCGCGCGAAGAAATTCGTGCTGCGCTCAACGGTGCGAACATGGTTTTCATCACCGCAGGCATGGGCGGCGGAACCGGCACGGGCGCCAGTCCTGTCGTGGCGGAAGTCGCCAAGGAACTGGGCATTCTGACCGTAGGCGTCGTTACCAAGCCATTTTCCTTCGAAGGCACCAAGCGGATGCGGATGGCGGAAGAGGGCATTGCGGATCTGTCCAGCCATGTGCATTCACTGATCGTGGTGCTCAACGAGAACCTCTACGACCTGCTGGACGACGACGCCACTCAGGAAGACTGCTTCAAGTCGGCTGACGACGTGCTGCACAACGCTTGCGCCGGCATTGCTGAAATCATCAATGTCGAAGGTAACGTCAATGTGGACTTTGAAGACGTCAAGACCATCATGGGCGAGCAGGGTCAGGCCATGATGGGTACATCGGTGGCTTCGGGTGCAGATCGCGCGCGTGTCGCAGCCGAGCAGGCCATTGCATGCCCGCTTCTGGAAGGCGTGGATCTGCATGGTGCACGCGGCATGCTGGTCAATATCACTTCCAGCCGTTCGCTGAAAATGCGTGAAACCCGCGAAATCATGGACACCATCCGTGGCTATGCTGCTGAGGATGCTACCGTGATCTTCGGTACCGCCTATGACGACTCCATGGACGATAATCTGCGCGTCACAGTGGTCGCG
>JBAYOJ010000243.1:0-4539 GCA_041678385.1 Burkholderiaceae bacterium
CTGAAGCCAAACTGGCGGTCATGGAAGAGTGTGGATTCAAGGTCACGCGCAACCCATCAGAAATGGGCAAGTTGCTGAAGTCTCTCCTGTAAGCTTCAGCATCGCCCGTTCGGGGCAAAAATAGGCAGCCGGATACCCATCGAATCCAGGGATCCGGCTGCGCTGCTTGGGCGACTGCGTAGCGCCAACGACACCAAGAGGAAGACAATGGAAGAGTTCCTGACCGCCCATTTCTGGATCGCTGTTGGCCAGATCATCATGGTCGACATTCTGCTTGGGGGTGATAACGCGGTGGTGATAGCCTTGGCCTGCCGGAAGCTACCGCCGAACCAACGCACCCAAGGCATCATCTGGGGTACCGTAGGCGCCATCGCCTTGCGCGTCATCCTGATCGCGTTTGCGCTGGCACTGCTGCAGGTGCCCTACTTGAAATTCATCGGTGCCTTGCTGCTCGTCTGGATCGGCATCAAGTTGATCGCACCAGATGAAGACGAGGATCACAGCAACATTCAATCCAGTGACAAGCTCTGGGTTGCCATTCGCACCGTGATCATTGCCGACCTGGTCATGAGCATCGACAACGTGATTGCCATCGCGGCTGCGGCACAGGTCGCGGGCGAAAAGCATGAGCTACTGCTGGTCGTCTTTGGTCTGCTTGTCAGTATTCCCATCATCATCGGCGGCAGCCAGGTGATTCTGAAGCTGATGGATCGGTTTCCGCTCATCATCACGTTTGGCGGCATGCTACTGGGATGGATAGCCGGCACCATGGCGCACACCGATCCGGCGTTGACGCCTTACTTGCCACAAGACCGCGTCTGGCACTATGGTCTGGGCGTGCTTGGGGCATTGTTGGTTCTGGCGCTCGGCAAATTTGTTCAGAACAGACGTCGGCCGCCCCCCGCTGCTGTCGGATGATGCGCGCTGGTGCAATCCACCATGGAGTTTGAGTACTGCGCATTGACCGACGTTGGCCAAGTCCGTGCCAACAATGAAGACGCCGTCCGGGTCGACGGTGCGCGTGGGCTGGCCATCCTGGCGGATGGGATGGGAGGGTACAACGCGGGCGAAGTGGCCAGCGCTATCGCGGTGGAGCGCATTGGCGACGAGTTGGGGAAATGGCTCGACACGGCCGGAGCAGATGCTTCGATGGCCAGTCTCGGCCATGCAGCCGAGCGCTGCGTCGAAAGCGTGAATCGAGCGATTTTCGAAGCGGCCAATACCGATCCGGCTTGCGCCGGAATGGGCACGACTGTGGTGCTCACTGTTGCGCGGGATCGGCAACTCCTGATTGGTCATATCGGCGATTCGCGCGCCTACCACTGGCACGGCGAGACGTTGACACAGTTGACGCGCGATCACTCGCTGCTGCAGGAACAGCTGGATGCGGGACTGATCACGCCGGCCGAAGCTGCAGGATCGGGTTACCGCAGTCTTATCACTCGCGCACTGGGCGTCGAAGACACCGTCTTGCTGGATACCCAAGTGGTGGCCTTGCAGGCCGACTCGGTTTTTTTGCTCTGCTCGGACGGGTTGACCGAAATGGTTTCCGACTCCGACATTGCGTCCGTCCTGGGCAGCGATTCGGAGCTGCCAGCACAAGCACAGGCTTTGATTGATCTGGCCAACGCGAATGGTGGGCGCGACAATATATCGGTCATCTTGATTCGCAATCAAGAAATGACAAAAAAGTCTGGAATTGTCGGAAAATTGTGGCGGAAATAGGTCGCCGGTCGCTGCGTGCACGCTATCTTTGACCGTTTGTAATAAATGGTTTTCTCGTCAGTGTGCAGCAGGGGAGTTCTTACATGTCCAAACTGATCGTCTCGATCGATGGGGTTGTTGTCAAAGAAGCGCAGTTAACCAAGGATCGGTTTACTTTGGGGCGTCGACCGTACAACGACATGGTGCTGGATCATCTGGCTGTCAGCGGCGAGCATGCGATGCTGTCGATTGCGGAGGAAGGGCAGGCCGTACTGGAAGATCTGGGCAGCACCAATGGAACGTTCGTGAATGGTCGCGCTGTTCGAAAACAAGCCTTGGCGGATGAAGACATGATCGAAATCGGTCGTTATCGAATTCGCTACCTCAGCAGTCAAGGCGCGGCGACTGCGGACGAAGCAGCGGGACATGCTGAACCGTCGGCAGTGACGGATGGCAACGCCAGCGATGACGTGCATTCGAGAGTCAGAGCGCACGGACATGAAGCTCGCGTTCGGGTTTTGACAGGATCTGCGGCTGGCCGCGAGTTGGTATTGACCAAAGCCGTCACGACACTAGGCAAGCGCGGCTATTCGGTGGCGCAGATTGCTCGAAGCGAGCACGGCTTTGAACTGTCGCATGTCGAAGGAGCCCAGGCGCCAACGGTCAACGGGATATCGGTGGCCGCTGGCCCGATCGTCCTGCAAAACCGTGATCGGATCGCGATGGGCAACGTGCGTCTTGAATACATGGATGAACTGGCTTCGAATCACTCACCCCTTCATTGATGAGGACGAGAAGGCGAGTTGGAGCTGAATAGCCTAACTGCTGCATCCCTGAATTGTCTGCCGTGCGGTGGCGTCTTCGAGGTTGAAGGCGCCCCAAATTTTTCATCATGCCTGCTTCGCGCCACTTTCCAGCGCCAATAAACCGCGCTGCAGTCTCGCTGGCATGCGTGGTGCTCACGCTATTGGCGCTGTGCCATGCCGCCGGACTCTGGCACTGGCCCGTACTGCAGCGCCTGGATGACGGTATTGGGGACACGCGCCTGCGCCTGACCACGCCCCAGTCGCTCGATGAGCGCATCGTCATCATCGACATCGACGAGCAAAGTCTGGCAGAGGTGGGCCAATGGCCTTGGGCTCGTTCGCGTATTGCCGACCTGATCGTTGAGCTAACCCAACGACAAAAAGTATCGGCTCTCGGGTTGGACGTGGTATTTGCCGAAACTGAGCGCCGAACGACCCCCGATCCACATCCAAAGGCTGGTTCCGTTGCTCCCAGCATACCGACCGATGGCGATCGCCGACTCGCAAAGGCGGTAGCCGACGGCCCGGTCGTGCTGGGCTATTACTTCACCAGCGACCGCAACGGGCATCGCAGCGGAGTTTTACCACCGCCGATGGCAGGATTGGGTTCTTATCCTTCGCTGTTGTCTTGGAGCGGGTATGGCGCCAACGTGGGTGCGCTGGCGTCGGCCGCGCCTGCGGGGTTTTTCAACGCGCTCACCGATTCAGACGGCCTGATTCGCTCGGTGCCCTTGATCGCTGGTTTCGACGGCGCCCTCTACGCATCCATGGGTCTGGCCATGCTGCAACAGGGCTCCGCTCCACGAACGCTCCGAATACATCCCGATGAATCGACGCGGAGTTTTCGTAACCTCGAACTTTTGAGTACGGAGGATTCGTTGTCGATTCCGCTGGCCCCCAATGGAAGTGTTCAAGTCCCATATCGGGGTAAGGGTGGGCCGCTGGGAGGCTCTTTTCGCTACATATCCGCAGTGGACGTCTTGGCTGGGGAACTGCCAGTGGCCAGCCTCGAAGGGCGTTACGCATTGCTGGGATTTACGGCCCCCGGCCTCATGGATCTGCGCGCCACGCCTGTGGGGCAGGCCTATCCCGGCGTGGAGGTACACGCAAACCTGATTTCCGGGATCCTGGACGGCAGGGTTGTGGTACGCCCCGCTTATGCGGGAACCATCGAAATCGGGGCTTTGGTACTGGCAGGCATCATCTTGACCCTGATTTTGCCTAGATTGCGGCTGGGTGGTGCCGCGATGTTGTGCACGCTTTTGGCTGCCGTGCTGGTCATTCTGGATGGAGTGGCCTACCGCGTTTTGCATTTCGCATTGCCGGTTGCCAGCATCTGGATGCTCATTTTTGGCGCGCTGGCTTCCAGCCTCATCCTGGGCTATGGATTCGAAAGTCGCGCCCGCCACGCTCTAGCGCGACAGTTTGCCACCTACATTCCTCCGGAACTCGTACGCGCCA
This sequence comes from Burkholderiaceae bacterium, assembly GCA_041678385.1. Lineage (GTDB taxonomy): Bacteria > Pseudomonadota > Gammaproteobacteria > Burkholderiales > Burkholderiaceae_B > Yanghanlia. The sequence continues at coordinate 3,972 of JBAYOJ010000243.1, forward strand.
TGCTGCGCCAGCCGGGACGGTACGACATGCAGGCACGCACGCTGGAACTGACAGTCATGTTCTGTGACCTGCGGGGCTTCACCAGTCTGGCGGAGACGATGCCCCCACGTGAGTTGCAGACCTTGCTCGGAGATGTGCTGACGCGCCTCTCCCAGGTCATCCATGCTCACCAGGGAACGATCGACAAATATATGGGCGACTGCATCATGGCATTTTGGGGCGCGCCCATCGAAATGCCGGACCATGCGCGCAGAGCAATCGATGCGGCTTTGGCCATTGAGCAGGAGCTCGTGGCCATCAATACCAACCGGACGGCGGCTTCTGAACCTCGTCTATCGGTGGGGATCGGATTGGGAACAGGCCTGATGTCGGTCGGCAACATGGGCTCCGATCTGAGACGCACGTACACGGTAATTGGCGACACCGTCAACTTAGCATCGCGCCTCGAAGGTCTCTCGGCGGTCTATGGCGTCTCGGTCGTGGCTGCCGAGGCGACCCGCCAGCATGCAAGTGTCTCCAGCCACCCTGAGCCCTACATCTGGCAGATACTGGATCGAGTGCGTGTGAA
>JBAYOJ010000244.1:0-4538 GCA_041678385.1 Burkholderiaceae bacterium
ACGCCGCGAAAAGGTCAAGCTCGACGCCATCATCGAAAAGCTGGGCCTGACGCTGGATTAAAAATTGGGGTCAGACCACGATTTTACAATTTCTAACAGAAAATTGTGGTCTGACCCCAATTTTATTCAGCTAAACCGCCCCCTCATACCCCGCCTGGCGCCACGCCTCGAATACCGTCACCGCCACCGCGTTCGAGAGATTCAGGCTGCGCTGGCCGGGCCGCATGGGCAGCCTCAGGCGCTGGCCAGGCCCGAAATGGGCCAGCTCTTCATCGGACAGGCCGGCGGTTTCCCTGCCAAAGACAAATACATCGCCCGGTTGCAACACCATTCCCGCAAACGGGGTCACCTCAACCACCGGCGCCACTACCTGATTGACTAGCTCGCGCCCCCCCTGTTGGGCGGGCGCTGCACTTCGGCCCGTGGTCATCGCGAAGTGGCGGGTTGGGGGGGTGCCGGTGGCTGCCAGAGCCGCTACCAGCGTGTCATGGACCTGCATGCGCGCCCATTCGTGATAGTCCAGCCCGGCGCGCTTCAGGCGGGCGTCGTCCAGTTCAAAGCCCAGGGGGCGCACCAGATGCAGAAAGGCGCCGGTATTGGCGGCCAGACGAATGACATTGCCGGTATTGGGTGGGATTTCCGGCGACACAAGAACGATATGGAACATGAAGGGCGGGGATAGTGCGGCAAAGACGCACGATTATCGCCGTTCGCTCGCCCGCCTGTCGAACCGCGGCAAGCAACGATGAATGCCCCCGGCCCGGCGACGTGCTCACGCCCACAATGCCAAGGCGGCCCGCAGCGTCACACGGATACCCCCTGCGCCCGGCGGCCGTGGCGGCATATCGCTTTGAGTAATTAAGTCATGGATTATTGTTGTTTGTTAACAACAGACTTCCCACCTACCATGGAGGTCCGGCATTGATCCGCCAACCGTATCACCACGCATCCCATCGGGATGGCTTATCCAGGAGAAGTCCAACCATGATACCTGCCAAAACCCTGCGGTTCACCGCGATGGCACTGGCCCTGAGCTTTTGTGGCACCCTGCACGCCGCCGAAAGCTTCGTCGCCAGAATCACCGCGCTGGAAGGCGGGAAGATCCGGCTCGAAGCCGCTGACGCCCTGCCCCCATGGGCCAAAGAAGGCGCCGTCGTCCAAGCGCTGGGGTGGGAGTCCCGCATCGTCAATGCCAACGGCCAGACGCTGGCCCTGGAAGTCGACCCCGTCAGGCTCCTGCGATTTAAAACCGGCAACGAGGTCACCATCCTTGAGGTGGGCGGCGTCCCGGTTCAAGCCTGCTCCTAAGCCGGCCCTTCTTACGATTCCTGCAAGTCAATCAACCAGAAACCATGAATATTTTCAAGAAGCTTTCCAAAGCCCTGCTGTCCCTGACAGCAGGCACCGTCATGGCCACCGCCGCAGCGGCGCAAGGGCCAGCCAACCATCTGGTGAACGTGGAATGGCTCGAAGCCAACCTCGACCGCCCCGACCTGCTGCTGATCGACGCATCGCCCACCCCTCTGTACGTCAAGGGGCATATCCAGGGCGCCATCAGCATCTCGTTCCCGCATGAAGAAAGCGTCTCGCAAGGGCTGAACGTCTCGTACGGCGGTGGCGGCGACTACTATTTTGACACCACTGCCCCCTACGCCTGGCAGGAAGCCCCCCGCGCGACGTTCCAGGCCGCGTACGAGGACTGGGGCATCGATGAAAGCAAGACCATCGTAATCTACGACCAGGGCGGTACCTTCTTTGCCACCCGCCTGTTCTATTCCCTGTTCTATCACAACTTCCCGCTGGACAAGGTGTACGTGCTCGACGGCGGCCTGCATAAATGGCAGGCGCAGGGTTACGAGGTCACGACCGAAGTTTTCAAGCCCGCACAGAAAGGCGGCTTCCGGATCAAGGAAGAAAACAACACCATCAAGGCCACGCTGGAAGAATTCGTCAATGCAGGCCGCGATCCCGAAGCCAACGCGCTGGTCGAAGCCCTGTGGCACCGCCAGCACACCGGCGCCGTTCGCGCCTACAGCAAAGTGGGGCATATCCCGCATGCCATTTCCGCACCTTTTCACGACTTCTTCAATGAAGATCGCACGTTCAAGTCGCCCGCCGAAATCCAGCGGATGCTTGACTATCTCGGCATCGGCCGTGACCAGGTCATCTATACGCATTGCGGTGGCGGCATCGCCGGCAGCGTTCCCTTCTTTGCCATCAAGGTCCTGGCGCAGTATCCGGATGTCCGCCATTCCACTGAATCGCAAATGGGCTACCTGCACGACCCGCGCGACCTGCCGTTCTGGACATACAGCGCCCCCTATCTGATGCGCGACACTCAGTGGCTGCAATGGTGGGGCGGCCAGCGCACCCGTACTTTGGGCAGCATTCATGTCAGCATCCTGGATGTACGCTCACAAGACGACTACAAGAGCGGCCACATCCCCTTCGCGCTCAGCGTTCCCGCCGAAGAAGTCAAAGCCAGCCTGACCGACCGCAGCAAGCTTGCAGCCCTGCTCGGCAAGGCCGGCGTCAACCCGGCACATGAAGCCGTCATCGTATCGGGCGGCCGCGTGGACAAAGATGCTGCGCTGGCCTACCTGGCACTCGAAGCCCTGGGCCAGAAGAAAGTGTCCATCTACAACGATGCCATCGAAGATTGGGCCGCCCGCGGGCACGCGCTGTCTGACCAGGATACTGTCGTCGCCCCGCAGACCATCCGCTTCGACGTGAACGTGCCCCCCGTGGAATACGCCCCCGAAGCCCCGCGCAAGGACGTACTGATCACCGACCCGGCCAGCACGCAGGGCCTCTATCCCCGCGTCTATCTGGCTTCCGGGAAGGAACTGCCTGCATCGCTGCCAGAAGGCAAGGTCGTACACGTCCCCTACACCGAACTGCTCGACACCGACGGCCGCCCCAAAGCCGCCGACGTCATCGCCAAGGTACTGGAAGATGCAGGCCTGTCGCGCTACGCCGAAGTGGTTGCCGTCTCGGATGACATCAGCGAAGCCGCCGTTAACTACTACGCACTCAAACTGCTCGGCTATCCCGACCTGAAGGTGCTGGCACTGTAAAGCGCCGTTGCCCACATGCCCGCGCCCCGTGTGCCGGGCAATACCAGAAGGCGCCGTCAAGGCGCCTTCTGGTATTACTGATTTTTCGGAAAGTAATGTCAGGTACGGATACACCAACACTCGGATTACCGAAAGAAAGGTCAGGCAAGTCGCCCATCAAATGTCCATTTGCGCATTTTTACCGCCTTGATTCTCGTTATGCCAGCATGGTTAGGATTGATGAGGATATTTGACTCTTCTGGAACAATCACAGATGGAACCAGCATAATGAGGGAATTATTACGCGAGAGCCAAGCGTCGCCCATGTCAAGGCTGACTTTGCCAACCGGCAGAGCATCCCAACCTACATGGGCATCAGGATCTAAGATCGTTCGGTTTTCCCAGACCTGAGTTGGAATATCAATGCGAACGAGATATCTATTAAGCGGGAGTCCTTCTTGGCCCAAGTGCACGATTGTTTCCAAACAGGCTAGGGCAATGTTTTGGGCGCAGTAAAGAACGGGATTCCCTCGGCGGTTCCAGCGTCCACCAGATAGCTTGGCGCCCTCGCCGCTTAAGTCGTCGGCCGTGAAATCCGGGGTATCAGTAGCAATGCGCCACACTGAAATGATATTTCGTTTGGTCATGCATAGGCACCACTTTGTGCGGCCGTTAATAAGCGCGACACCATTTCGCGCCCTTCGGCGGTGTCCATTAGCTCGGCAGGTTGGCGCCCGCCCAACGCCGCCAGCGGCCTGTCCACCCATTGCCCGAACCATTGAGCAGCATCGAAGCCTTCGGGGTTGCCGGATTCCTCTACCATAGCCTGCACCTGGCCAATGAGTTTTAGGGTGCCCATCAAGCGTTCGCTTTGTTCAGGAGAAAGCAGCTCATGTTTCTTTTGCTTACGCTCGACCGTTGAGAGAGATAACCCCATAAGTTTTGCGACACTTTCCCTAGTGCGATCCATCGCTTGAGCAATTTCGGCCAAAAAGCTTGGCTCCAGCCCTGTTCGGATCATATCGATACGTTCCAGCGGCTGCATACGATAGACCTCGGAGAAGGTGATTTCGCCAGTCTCTAAAAGATCAATGGTGACTACCCGCTGGTTCGCAACCATGTCAACCGCGCCGAGCTCCTCTAGCGGACCCATTTCGTGATCATCGGCTTGCGTTGCATGACGCTGTAAAGGCGACTTGGATACACGCCCCTTCTTACGGCCTTGTTTGATGTTGTCTATGCTATCCATGATAGACCTCCATGTGAGGTTTTATTTTACCTCATTTGGGCATAATGCAGGAAAATGTATGCGTATCTTGCACCATATAGAGAGCGCCCTTTGTGTGGTCACATCATTTCCGGTCATTCAAGGCGATTGATGGCCAGGCAGGAGTCGTTTCTGACTCGTGTGATGGAACAAGCCAAGATTTGGATTCTAGGAGAAGAGCGTGACCTCAACGTTTGAAAACCTCAGCGGCCCCA
>JBAYOJ010000245.1:0-4526 GCA_041678385.1 Burkholderiaceae bacterium
GCCGTCATAGGCTCTGACCATGCAGGTAATGGTCGAAATATTCCCGCGGGCAAATACTCGTAGAAACCGGTTACCCCAGACACTCAGGGTCTTTCTCAACCATGGGACGTTCGTAAGCCGGCCGCCCTTCATGTACGGTGAGGCCAGTACGAGCTTGGCGCGTGTTCTTGTGATGCTCTCCAGCAGCCGGCCGATATGTTCGGGTGAATAGCTCAAATCGATGTCCATGGTCACGACATAGTCGCCATGTGACGCTGCGAAGGCGGTCTTGAATGCCTGACCCAGCCCGAAGTTGGTAGGATGATGCGCCACCCGGATGTTTGGGTACTCGGAAGCCAGTTTCTCGGCAATTTCCGCTGTTGCGTCCTTGCTTCCGTCGTTGACGATGATGACCTCGAAACGGTACTGAGACGCCAGCGTTTGGAGGTATTCTTGGAAAACTGCCACATTTTCGGCAAGCACTCCCGCCTCGTTATAGGCGGGCAGCACGATGGAAACGAGAGGTCTTGCGTGGCTGTGCATTCGTCATCTCGGCGCGTAAAGAAAATCAAAATCATTATGTAACACGTGGATGCCCGGTGGAGGCGAACGGTGTCTCACTTGGGCACCTTGTGGCACTTGGGCACTTCGTGGCACTCGGCCACCCCCAATGAATGTCCATGATGCCCGCCCGAAATCGACACCCCGAAGAGTCGCCGCTCAAGTCATGCGTTAAAAACGCACGCCCGAATACTCCTGTGCTTTCAAGCTCCAGGCCGTTTCACTGCGTACAAACTGATACGACCGTCCTGCTTCAGTGGCACGAGCCAATCCGGCAATCGCCCGGCCGCGAGATTTCGGTAAAATTCCCGATGTGCATTGACCTGTGCCCGTGGATCAAAAAGGTCCGGAAAAAAGCAGACAATCGATATATCGAAATTCTCTATCAGCGTCAGGACTTCGTCATCGGTCCATGTTCTCCAAGTCCACGCGGCTTCACTCAAGCCGATGACCGGCCGCTCCAGCATCAGCCCCAGCAGTTGTCCATCGACATCCAGGATCGGTCCGTGAGCGGAGGCATGCTCCGCCAGATACTGCCCGACTGTTTCGCCCGCGAAGTGTTCCTGCAAGGCGTCCTTCATCACGCGGTACTTGGAATTTCCTTCGAACCAGCTCCGGACCTCTATCAGTTGCATTCCCTGCAGTCCTATCAAGCCCAATAGACATATCGCCCCGCCGGCGGCGAGCGCCCTGCTCATCATCTTCGTTCTGGCCCTGACCGCCTCGTACAAAACGAGAGCCGTACAGATCACGAACGGCAGCAAAGGTGCGAGGTATCGCGAACTCAACAACTCCGCATCCCTGCGCTGCGCCAGAAAGGCCAATACAGCAATGGTCACAAATGCATACAACGCGGACACGACCATGACCGCGGTGGCAGATTCACGCTTTTGCCTTGCAGGTTGGGACCGGATTCCCCTTTCTTTCCACCAGACCAGAAGCACCAAGGTAATACCCGCAACGACAGCCAGGCTAAAAACCACCACGGGCGTACTGTCCGTACGCAGGCCGATGACGCCCTTCGCAGACCACCATAAACTGCGCAACACTTCCGCCCAATCGGACCCGCGGTCGATATCCGGCCCGCCAGACAATGTTCCGACCAGCCGCCAATTCCTTATGAACAGCAAGCCGGCGATGATCCCCGGAATCGCCATGGCCAAGCCTGCACCCCAGAAGCATTTCCAGCTTGGAACACGCCACAACTCGATCAACAAAAACAATCCGACGGCGATGACAAAGGTTGCGCCCATGTAGCGGGTCATGAATGCGGCCGCGCAGGCAGCGCCCAGACTTGCAAAAACCGCCCAATGCCGGTTGCCTTCCGCCAGTCGCACGATCGCCATAAGGGCGATCAAGGTAAACAACGTGTAAGTCGGCTCGGTGAGTCCTCGGAACACCAGGACATGAGGGAATACGACGACGGCCATGAGTAGCCCGCCGATCATCGGCGCACGCCCCACGCTCACGACACGGGCGATGACCGCATGAACCATCAGTATAGAAGCAGCCGCGCTCAAGGCGGCCACTATGAAAGGCGCATACAGGTCCGGTATTCCGAGAAACACACTTACCGCGATGAGCAATGAAAAACCCGGCGGCCAGGTTGTCTGCGGTGCAGGAATACGGCCGAACCGAAGTTGGTCCTCGAAATACAGGACGCTGGTGCTGTAGCCCTCTCCGGCAAGCAGATGACGCGCACCGCTGATGTACTGGGCGGTATCCGTGTTCAGATACTCCGGGCGAAACAGCAAGAACAGGATGAACAACAGAGTAACAGCCGAGCCCCAAACGGCGACCGCGCCGACTCTTCCAGCGTCATGCCATGCCGTGCCGGTCTTCATGCCGGGCGTAAGGCACCCAAGGCGCACTTCACCAACCCCTTGGCTACCCGCATGCCGAAAGGGTAGCCAAGACGCAGTGCGGAAAAGACATGCCCCAATGAATTCCTCGGTTCGATCCGGTGAGAGAATTCAGCCATGCTCAAGTGGTAGTTTGCGATTTCCCGTGTCAGCAACGCTCTATTCTGCTGGTCCGACTCTCCGGCCAACAACTTGCAGCGGCTGGCAATTTTATACTTCAGGATATGCCCTGTACGCCTGGACATATTCGATTCATGCATGCGGCGTAAGAAGCCGACTTCAGCAATCAGTCCAAGTCCAGAATGACGAGCCAAACGATAGATCAAGTCGAAATCCTCGCTTGCTCTCAAGCTTTCGTCAAAAGCCTCGACCTGTTCGAAGACCGTACGACGTATCAGCGGCGAGCCGGCAATCCCGTAGTTCTCCGTAATCAGGAGCCGCGCTGCCGTAGCTGCATCCAGCAGCAGCTCAGGAGTGTCCTGCCAGTGCATCTGCAGCTTCGGACAGGAAGCGAAATGCGTTCGGGAAGATTCGCCATGTTCGTCAAAGTTCTTATAGTCCATCAAGACGGCATGACACGTCGGGTGACGGCGCAAAAAGTCGACCTGCCGTTGCAGCTTGTCGCGAACCATGAGGTCGTCGGCATCGAAAAACGTTACAAACTCTCCTCGCGCAAGCCGCAACCCGTGATTGCGCGGCGAAGAGCATCCGCCGCTGTTGGCTTGCGAAACCACCCTCACGGCGGGAAAGTCCGTTTGAAGCACACTTCGCGTAGCGTCGGTCGAGCCATCGTCGACAACGATCAGCTCTACCGCCGGATAGGATTGCGAGAGAATGCTGGCCACGGTTTCCCCGATCAAGTGCTCCGCGTTGTATGCGGGAACGACGACTGAGACGAGCCCCTCGATCGGCTGGTCGAGTCCAGCGGACATTCGATACTCCTGGTTTTCTGATTACCGAGAAAGCTGCGTGTGACACGCATCACAGACAGCGAAAAGTGCGCAACGCATCAATTATCAATGAGTTGGGTCCATTAACTTCTTATCAGGGCGGGCGCCGGACGGCAAGCGCATGCGTTGCAGAATAAAGCGAGCTGCATAGACCAACGCCGCTCCAGGGTGTGGAGCCGCCTCATCCTTGGTCCATTCATACAGGCCGATCCACACCTCGCCGGACGTTCAGCAACGACAGCAGCCGCTCTCGATCAGCTTGCCGCAGGCCAAAACACCAGGCGCATACTCCGTATAGTGCCGCCATGCCTCCCCCAAGAACGATCAGCCGCAGATAACCACCGTCGCCGACAAACGCTCGGGCAATAAGCGCTGCGCCGAAAACGCTGAGCAGCATGGTACCGAGACAAAGGAGCACCTCGCCGAAATATCGCCCCAGCGGCAGGTCGATCTGCCGGCAGCTGTACGGGACCACAAGCATGAACCGGCTGATCAGCATGGGAATCAGTGTTCCGAGCGCCACTCCCCACATGCCAAACCAATGCCCCAGCAGGAGGCTCAGAGCGAGATTCGCAATTGCGTCGCCAATATTGATCAAGGCAAGGGCGCGATGCCGCGCGACGGCGTAGAGCAGGTTGTCCAACGGATTTACGATGAACGCCGCAGTCATGGCTACTGTCAGCGTGAACAGCACGGGCGCTGCATCCAGAAATTCCGCACCCATCCAGCGTGCAATGAACGCCGCACCCAGTGCGCACAAGCCGCCACTGACGAATACGCCTGCAACGATATTGATCCGGGTAAGGAACAGGATGGCCTCCTGCATCTCGCTACGACGCCCTTCCGCGTGGTAGCGGGTCAGAATCGGAGTGACGATGTTGGTGGCCTGATACAGCAGGTTGTTCGCCAGCTCCGCGAGTCGGGCGCCCACGAAGTAGTGCGTCACTGCGCTGGCGTTGATCAGGGCACCCACGATCAATGCATCGATACGCAGACGGACCTGATCGGCGATCTGAGTCACGAACGACCAGGAACTGTAGGAGAAAAGTTCTCGGACGAGACCACGCCGAAAATACCGGCTGGAGAAGCTGAGGTCGGGAAACAGCCGCTTGACCAACTGGAACAGCAGCAGGTCGGTGACCATGCTTGCGCCCAAGCCTGCATAGGCCAGCCC
>JBAYOJ010000246.1:0-4493 GCA_041678385.1 Burkholderiaceae bacterium
ACCGGACAACACGGCGTCCACCGCTGTGGCGCAAAACCGCGAGATCAATTCTTGCCGTCGCTCCGCCAGATCCGGCGTATCGGGGATGGCCAGCGCGTCAGACTCTGTCCCTGCCGCGTGGGACGGACCTGCGCCGGCGGATTGCGAATCAAAGGTCCCCACAGCGTAATCGAAAGAACGCACGATGCCGGCCAGATCGCGCCATGGCCAGGAGCGGGCGCGACGCTCTTCTGCCGAACGCGCCGGTTCACCTTCGAAATCAATAAAGTGGATATCGTTCTGTGCAATGAGAATCTGTCCCAGGTGCAGGTCGCCATGGATGCGCATCATCAGCGACCCTGCAGCCAGGGACGCCCGGCGTTGAATCTCGGTGTCAATGTGGGAACGGTCGGCCTCGAGCGCTTGCAGAGCCTCAAGCGTGAGAGCATCCAGCGTCTCGCGATGCCTGTCACCACAGCGGCAGGCTGCCTCTAACATATCGCGCACCGCACGGCCCCATGCCTGGGCCTGCGCCGTGCCGGCCGTCAAGGGTTGAAAGGCCGGTTCATCGCTAGGCCGGGCCAGAATGCCATGCATTTGAGCCAGACGACGCCCTATCGCCGTCGCCACCAATTCGTACGATGTCAGCCCTTCTGCGTAGTCATCGCCGCTTTTACCGGTCAGCGCCGCGCTTTCCAGGCTGCGCTTTAGAAAATCCAGCGTCCACGTCCATGCGTCACCCTGGTTGTGGATACGCTGATGCACCAGTGCAAGGGTGTGGGGCGTGCCGTCGGCGTCAATGCGCAGCATCTCGCCCAGCAGGCCGGCCATATTGGCAAAGCCCGCCTGTGTGAGCCAGCGTGTCATCTCGGCTTCGGGATGCACACCAGGCACCACGTGGCGCAAGAACTTGAGCACGATGTTGTCGCCAACCAGCACGGTGCTGTTGGATTGCTCCCCATGAAACCATTCCACCGGCGTGTCTGCTGACCACTCCAGCTCTCTCAGTCCCGCCTCGCCCTGGAACTTCAACATGCCGCGCGAACCCGCCATCGGGAGCGGCACTTCACGTTGGCTGGCAAGGTTTTCCAGCAGACAGATCGCAAACGAAGGCACGGAATAGGCATCCGTGAGGAAACCCACCTCCGCACCCCGGCGAATCCGGGCCAAAGCATATTGCAAGGGCATCCCATCAATGGTCTCGCTCCAGAGCATGGCAAGGGGCAGAAACCAGGAATCGGCCTTCTGTACATCACTGCTGTCGGACTGGGCGCTTTCCACTGTCACTTCAGCCAGAAAAAAATCGCTGTGCCCGGGCATAGGTTCCATGTAGATGACTTTCACCCCGGCGGGCGGCGTATCGGCAGGAAACCAGCGCTGGTTGGGCAGATAGCGCGGCAACACCTGTTCGTTCAACGTATGCCAGGACCGCTCCAGCATCTGGTAACCCCGCCTTTTACGCAACACCAGGGTGGCGAACTCCGGCAACTGAGTGGGTGAAATGGCATGCCAGACGGGCGGATGGGCGCTGGCGCTCAATTCGAACCAATAGAAACCATAAGGCGGCAAAGTGAGCAGGTAAGGCAGTTCGCCGATGGTGGGGAAAGGGGTGCCGCCCAGCAGCTCGACCGGTACCCGTCCCGACATTTCCGAAAGCTCCAGCTCCACCGGCTGCGAGGCGTTGGACAGGTTGGCCACACACATCAGCACCATGCCGTCGTGTTCGCGCAGGTAAGCAAGGATCTTGCGGTTACCGGGATACAGAAAACGCAGTGCCCCACGGCCAAACGCATGGGTCTGCTGACGTTTGGCCAACATGCGTCGTGTCCAGTTCAGCAGTGAGTGCGGGTCGCGCTGCTGCGCCTCGACGTTGACCGCCTCGTAACCATACAGCGGCCCCTGCAGCATGGGCAGGCTCAGTTGTTCCGGGTCGGCGCGCGAAAATCCGCCATTGCGGTCGGAAGACCATTGCATGGGCGTGCGCACCCCATCTCGATCACCCAGATGGATGTTGTCGCCCATGCCTATTTCGTCACCGTAATACAGCACCGGCGTACCTGGCATGGACAACAGCAGGCTGGTCATCAGCTCGATACGGCGCCGGTCCCGTTCCAACAGCGGCGACAGCCGGCGGCGTATACCCAGATTGATGCGTGCCTGGCGATCCGCGGCATAGACTTCCCAGAGGTAGTCGCGCTCGCTGCTGGTCACCATTTCCAGCGTCAACTCGTCGTGGTTGCGCAGGAAGATGGCCCACTGGCAGCTTTCCGGGATCTCGGGCGTCTGCTGCATGATATCCGTGATGGGAAAACGGTCTGCGCGCGCAATCGCCATGTACATCCGCGGCATCAAAGGGAAGTGAAAGCTCATGTGGCATTCGTCGCCATCGCCAAAATATTCCTGGGCATCTTCGGGCCACTGGTTGGCCTCCGCCAGCAGCAGACGGTCGGGATAATCCCTGTCCAGAGCCGCCCTGATCTGGCGCAACACGGCGTGCGTTTCCGGCAGGTTCTCGTTATTCGTGCCTTCCCGCTCAACCAGGTAAGGCACCGCATCCAGACGCAGGCCATCCACGCCCATGTCCAGCCAGAAACGCATCACGTTGATGACCTCGCGAAGCACCCGCGGGTTGTCGTAGTTCAGATCAGGCTGGTGAGAATAGAAACGGTGCCAGAAATAGGCGCCCGCGACTGGGTCCCAGGTCCAGTTCGAACTCTCTGTGTCGCAGAAGATGATGCGCGTACCCGCATAGCGCTGGTCGTCGTCCGACCACACGTAAAAGTCGCGGGCTGCGGAGCCTGGGCGCGCCCGCCTGGCCCGCTGAAACCAGGCATGCTGGTCCGACGTATGGTTGACCACCAGTTCCGTGATGACGCGCAGATTGCGCGCATGCGCTTCGCGTATGAAACGCCGCACATCCGCCAGCGTGCCGTACTCCGGATGCACGTCCCGGTATTCCGCAATGTCGTAACCGTCGTCTCTGCGAGGCGAGGGATAAAACGGCAGCAACCAGATCGTGTTCACCCCCAGCCGGGCAATATAATCCAGCTGCGAGATCAGCCCGGGGAAATCGCCCTTGCCATCGTTGTTCGAATCAAAGAACGACTTCACATGCAGCTGGTAGATCACGGCATCCTTGTACCAGCCTGTCTCGTTCAACACGCGCTGCTTACGTTCCTGACGTGGACTCATGCCGCCCCTCCCTGTTCCCGCCTCAAAGCCCAAAGCACAAAAGGGCGCTGGGGCGTCAGCTCAATAGGCTGATGCCGTCCCCGCAGCACAAAGCGATGGTCATCAAAAAGATCCTGCAAGGGCACTTCCGCATCATTGACCAGCCCCCAGTCCCCGAGCGGCAATTCCAGCGTGCCTGCCTGCCGATGATGAGGATCCATGCTTACCGCCGCCAACACGACGCTGTCACCTTCGGGGCTATGCCGCGAATAGAACAGTATCTGGTCATTGTTCACGTGGTGGAAACTCACGCCCAGATGGCTTTGCAGGGCGGGATGGCTGCGGCGGATACGGTTCAGCCGGGTGATTTCTTCAATGATGTTGCCAGGTGCTGCCCTATCCCATAGTCGGAGCTGATATTTTTCAGAATCCAGATACTCTTCCTTGCCTGGCACGGCCTCGGCCTCGCAAAGCTCGAAGCCGTTGTACATCCCCCAGGATCCCGACAAGGTGCCGGCCAGGACCGCCCGAATAAGGAAGCCCGCCCGTCCCGACGTCTGCAGGAACCAGGGATTGATGTCCGGGGTATTGACAAAAAAGTTGGGACGGAAGAAGTCACGAACCGGCACACGATTCAGCTCGGTCATGTATTCGGTCAGCTCCTGCTTGGTATTACGCCAGGTGAAGTAGGTATACGACTGCGAGAACCCCAGCTTGCCCAGCCGGTACATCATGGCCGGTCGGGTAAAGGCTTCCGACAGGAACAGAATGTCGGGATGACGGCTGCGGACTTCCCTGAGCATCCACTGCCAGAAAGGCAACGGCTTGGTATGCGGGTTGTCGACACGGAATATCTGCACGCCCTGGTGCACCCAGAACAGCACAATATCGCGCAGCGCGCGCCAAAGCGCGGCCTGGCGTGACGTGCTGGCGCCAGGGCTGTAGAAATCGGGGGTGACGATGTCTTCGTATCGCTTGGGCGGGTTTTCGGCATGTTTCAACGAACCATCCGCCCGCCAATTGAACCAGTCCGGATGGTCGCGCAGCCAGGGGTGGTCCGGTGAACACTGGATGGCGAAGTCCAGCGCCACCTCCATGCCATGGTGCCGGGCAGCCGCCAGCAGGGCCCGAAAGTCCTCCAGCGACCCGAGTTCCGGATGCACGGCGTCATGACCACCAGCTTCGGACCCGATGGCATAAGGGCTGCCTGGGTCATCCGACCCGGCCGTCAAAGTGTTGTTCCGCCCCTTGCGGTTCGTGTATCCAATGGGATGGATGGGCGGGAAATACAAAACATCGAAGCCCATACGGCGGATGGCTGGCAAGCGCTGAATCACATCGCG
>JBAYOJ010000247.1:0-4458 GCA_041678385.1 Burkholderiaceae bacterium
CGTCGCCATTCTGCACGACAAGCAAACCTACGGCAGCGGCATCGCCAGCCAAGTGCGCGACACCCTGGGCAAGGAAGGTGTCGAAGTCGCGATGTATGAGGGCATCAACGTGGGCGACAGCGATTATTCCGCCGTCATCACCAAGCTCAAGTCCATGGACCCGGGTCTCATTTATTTTGGCGGCTACCACGCCGAACTCGGCCTGCTGCTGCGCCAGGCTCGCGAACAAGGCCTGAACACACAATTCATGGGCCCTGAAGGCGTGGCCAATGACGACCTGATCGCCATTGCAGGGCCGGCATCAGAAGGCCTCCTGGTGACACTGCCTGCCGACTTCACCAAGCTGGCCGGTAATGAACAGATCCTCGAACACTTCAAGACCTACAAGCGCAGCCCTGATGGTGCCTTCACCATGCCGGCCTATGCAGCAGTGCAGATTCTCGTGGAAAGCATCAACACCGTGGGCGAAGACCCGGACAAGGTTGCCGACCATATGCACAAGGCCAGCTTCAATACCGCCATCGGCAAAGTCGAGTACGACGCAAAAGGTGACCTGAAGGAATTCGAATTCGCCGTTTACAAGGTTGATGACAAGGGCAACATGAACCAGCTCGAAAAGTAATCAGCAGCACACAAAGCTCCAGCCACAGCAGGCTGGAGCCTTTTTCTTTTCCTGGTCGGCCCGTTACCGGCAGGCCGACATTGTGGAATCCCGCTAATGCCTGAATTCATACCCCAACTATTGCAACAGTTCTTCAATGGGCTGTCGCTCGGCGCCATTTATGCGCTGATCGCCATCGGCTACACAATGGTCTATGGCATCATCGGAATGATCAACTTCGCGCATGGTGAAATCTACATGATTGGCGCCTACGTAGGCCTGGTCACGTTGTCCGCCATCGGCGTCAGCGCCGGCCTGCCTGTAGCACTCATTATCCTGCTCATGTTGATCGTCGCCATGCTGGTCACGGCCGTCTATGGTTATGCCATCGAAAAAGTCGCCTACGCCCCGCTGCGTGGCGGGCCTCGTCTGGTACCGTTGATCTCAGCCATTGGTATGTCCATTTTTCTGCAGAACTGGGTGGCCATAGGGCAAGGTGCCCGCGACATGGCTGTGCCTGCCCTCATCACGGGCGCGCTGCAGGTCGATATTGGCGACTACACCATCACTGCACCGTATTCGCGCATCATGATCATTCTTGTGACCATCGTTCTCATGATCATGCTGCATCTCTACATCAAGCATTCCCGCCTGGGTCGCGCATCACGCGCCTGCTCGCAGGATCTGCGCATGGCCAACCTGCTGGGGATCGATACCAACAAGATCATTTCATTTACTTTCGTAGTCGGCGCCATGCTGGCAGCGGTCGGGGGCGTACTCATTGCATTGGCCATCGGCAAACTCAATCCCTTCATCGGCTTTCTGGCAGGCATCAAGGCCTTTACGGCAGCGGTATTGGGCGGAATAGGCAGCATCCCTGGCGCCATGCTGGGCGGCGTGCTGCTGGGCTTGGCCGAGACCTTCGCCGCTGCTTATATCTCTTCGCAGTACAAGGATATTGTCGCGTTTAGCCTGTTGGTGTTCATCCTGCTGTTCAGGCCAACGGGGCTGCTCGGCAAACCTGAAGTGGAAAAAGTGTAATGGCTAGCAATATCAAGAGTGCATTCATCGCCGCTGTCATGGCCGGGGTGATCATTGCGCCTGTGTACGGCCTGCAGATCGTGCGCAGCGGGATGGAAACCCATATCGAACCAGAATGGGATCTGGTGCTGATCGGCATGGGCCTTGTGTTTGTGTTTCAGGCTTTCGTTCGGCCAGGCCTGGCGCGGTTGCTCAGCTTGCGCAGTGGCACTTTCCGTATGCCGGTGCTCAACGATAAGGCCCGTCGTGGGTCGATCATGCTGCTGATTGCCATCGCCCTGATCTTCCCCTTTTTCACTGGCAGGGCAGAAGTCGATATCGCCACCTTGGTTCTCATCTACATCATGCTGGGACTGGGCCTGAACATCGTGGTGGGTTTTGCCGGCCTGCTTGATCTTGGGTTCGTGGGGTTTTATGCAGTGGGCGCCTACACTTATGCGCTTCTGTACCATTGGGCTGGCTGGGGTTTCTGGGAAGCCTTGCCCATGGCTGGGCTCATGGCTGGCATCTTCGGCTACTTGCTGGGTTTTCCAGTATTGCGGTTGCGTGGCGACTATCTGGCCATCGTAACGCTGGGTTTTGGCGAGATCATCCGGCTATTGCTCATCAACCTCTACGAATACACAGGTGGGCCTGATGGTATTTCCGGCATTCCCAAGCCTACCGTGTTCGGCATGCCCATGGCCCGGAGAGCGCCAGAAGGTGAAACCACCTTCCATGACTTCATGGGCTGGCAGTTCAACAACATGGACGTCATCATCTACTTGTACCTGATGGCCCTGGCCCTGGCCCTGGTGACACTGCTGGTATCCAGTCGTGTCATCCGCATGCCTGTGGGCCGTGCCTGGGAAGCGCTGCGTGAGGACGAAATCGCCTGCCGTTCCCTGGGGCTGAATCCTACCAACATCAAACTCTCGGCCTTTACCATGGGGGCGGTGTTTGCCGGCTTTGGCGGGGCCTTCTTCGCAGCCAGGCAGGGCTTGGTAAACCCCGAATCCTTCACTTTCCTGGAATCGGCATTGATATTGGCCATTGTGGTGCTCGGCGGCATGGGTTCGCAGGTAGGGGTCATCCTGGCAGCCATAATTCTTACCGTCCTGCCCGAGGTCGCGCGCGAATTCGCCGAATATCGGATGATGATTTTCGGCCTGGTAATGGTGCTGATGATGATGTGGCGCCCACAAGGCTTGCTGCCCATGAAGCGCCCCCATGTGGAGTTGAAGTGATGAGCAAGGTCCTGCTCGAAGTATCGGATCTCAGCATGCGTTTCGGTGGTTTGCTGGCTGTCGATAGCGTTGCCTTCGAAGTTCGTGCCGACGAGGTCTTCGCCATTATCGGCCCCAACGGTGCGGGCAAGACCACGGTGTTCAATTGCGTGGGTGGGTTCTACAAACCCACCCGCGGCAAGATCACCATGGACGGCAAGGCCATCCATGGCAAGCCCAGCCACAAGGTGGCTCGCGAAGGGCTGGTGCGCACCTTCCAGAATGTCCGCTTGTTCAAGAACCTGACGGTGCTTGAGAACCTGCTGGTGGCCCAGCATCAGCACATCAACACCAACCTGTTGCATGGCTTGTTGAAGACGCCTTCCTTCCGAAGGTCCGAAACCGAAGCACTGCATAATGCGGGTCAGTGGCTGGACTTCATGGAAATCCGGGAATACGCGAACCGTGAAGCCGGCAATCTGGCCTATGGGCACCAAAGGCGGCTGGAAATTGCCCGTTGCATGATCACCCGCCCGCGGCTGCTCATGCTTGATGAGCCCGCCGCCGGCCTGAATCCTCAGGAAAAACGCGGTCTGCAGCAGCTCATAGATCAGTTGCGCAGGGAATTCGGCGTGGCCGTACTGCTCATTGAACACGACATGAGCCTCGTGATGGGGGTGTCGGACCGCATCATGGTGATGGAACACGGCAAACCCATTACCACCGGTGTTCCTGAAGAGGTTCGTTCGGATCCGCGCGTGATCAAGGCATACCTGGGGGAAGAGTAGTGCTTAAGCTGCAGAATATTCACACCTACTACGGGGCCATCCAGGCGCTGAACGACGTCTCGGTCGAGGTCAACCAGGGCGAGATCGTTACCCTCATCGGTGCCAATGGCGCCGGCAAGACCACGCTGCTCATGACAGTATGTGGCTCGCCACGGGCACGCAGCGGTTCTGTACAGTTCGAGGGCGAGGACATCACTCAGCTTCCCACTCACACTATCATGCAGAAGGGGATCGCTATCTCGCCGGAAGGGCGCAGGGTGTTCCCCGACCTGAGCGTGGCCGAGAATCTGAAGATGGGCGGCTTCTTTCTGAATAAACAGCAGGTTGAAGCCGGCATGGGGCGCGTTTACGAACTGTTCCCGCGTCTCAAGGAACGTGCCAATCAGCGCGCCGGCACCATGTCGGGGGGTGAGCAACAGATGCTGGCCATCGGCCGGGCGCTGATGACAGAACCCAAGCTGTTGCTGCTTGATGAGCCCACCCTGGGTCTGGCGCCACTTATCATTGCGCAGATTTTCGAAATCATCCAGACCATCCGAGAACAGGGCGTCACGGTTTTCCTGGTAGAACAGAACGCGCATAAGGCGCTGCAGGTGGCCGATCGCGGCTACGTGCTCGAAACAGGCAAGGTGGTGCTGGCCGACACCGGTCCCAATCTGCTGTCCAACGACGAAGTGCGCAAGGCGTATCTGGGGGCGTAACCGCTGCCGGGTGGGCAAAGCCATGCGCGTGTCCCACCCGGCAGAGTCATTCAGAGCTTCCCTAAGGTGATCAGCCCAGCCCCTGTGCCTTCAAGGCCGCCTGTACCCCTGCATCTTCATTC
>JBAYOJ010000248.1:0-4441 GCA_041678385.1 Burkholderiaceae bacterium
GACGACGATAGCATGAAGCGGTGACCCGACGGCAAGCGCCGCAGCATGGAGAACCAGCGGATCATCCTAAAGCGCCTGCCGCCCGGCAAGCAGATAATGGCAGACCCGCTGCAGATGCCCAGCAGACCGCTCCAACGACCGCAGCGCGTCTGTCAGTTGCAAGGCCCCAGCCACTCCGCCCTCCGGGGCGTCTGAATCGAGCAAGCGGGTACGCATGGCTTGCGTAGCGCCGCTGAGCTCGGTGCTCTGGCGTTCCAGCACTTCCTGCCAGTCCAGCGATGCCTTGCCATCAATGCCATCATGTACCAGATCCAGCAGGCGCGTCATGCGGCTCAGCACTTCTTCGGCAGCATCACCGCTCAAGCATGATTCAGGATCGGGCGCATTCTGCAGCCGCCCACACAGGCGCAGCAGATGATCGATGGCATGCAACTGCGCTACCCGCTGCCCATGCAGGCCGGCATCGTGATCCAGGGGAGGCAGCCGGGCAATGAACTGCAGCGCCTCATTCAAGCCATCGTTGACATGCTGCAGCGTATCGCGCACGGCGTCGCTCATAGGCTGGCTCAACAGGCCACGCTGCACCTCAACCAGCTGATGCGTGATGGACTCCAGCGAGCGCTGGGACGCTTCCAGCGCCACGGCGGGGACTCCCAGCACGCTGGCATCCAGATGCCGCCCCATATCCTGTTTGCGTTCAGGCAACAGACGCGCCACCAGACGCTCGAAGCGCCCGACCATGGGCATGAACAGCGCCACGCCCACGGCAATGAAGGCGGTATGGAAAAAAGCCAGGCTCATGGCCCCCGCTTCCAGGCCGGCATGCTGATGCAACCAGCCCAGCACACCCAGGAAAACCGGCAGCAGAGCGATGGCGATGATGCCGCTGCCCAGGTTGAAAAGAATATGGGCCAACGCGGTGCGTTTGGCCGCCACCGTCCCGCCTATGGTCACCAGCGCGCCGGTCAAGGTCGTGCCGATCGCTGCCCCGACGACGACCGCTGCTGCCTGCTCCAGGCCCAGGGTGCCGGCATGCATGGCGGTGAGCGTCGTCGCCACCGCGGCGGTCGAAGACTGCAACAGCGTGGTGAGCAGCACACCCGCCAGCATGGCCAGCACATGTGCCCACAAGCCGTGGTCAGGCAGGGAACGCAGATCGAAATCGTCGGCCAGGCCCTGCATCCCTTCCTGCATGCCTGACAAGCCCAGAAACAACAGGCCGAAACCGGCGCAGGCCAGGCCCATGTGGCGCCAGCGCCCCCGACCCAATACCCGGAGAAAGGCCCCGATGCCGATCAGCGGCAAAGTGTAATAGCCGATGTTCACCTTCAGCCCCAGCCCTGCGACGAACCAGCCGGTGGCAGTTGTCCCCAGGCTGGCGCCGATAACCACGCCTATGGCCTGCGAGTACCCGATAAGGCCGGCACTGACGAAACCGATGAGCGTGACCGTGGTTGCGGTCGATGACTGAATGATCATGGTGGTGAGCGCCCCCGACGTGAACGCCCGCCACGGTGTACCCGTAAAGCGCAGCAAGGCCCGACGCAAGGCATTGCCCGCAAAACCCACCAGCCCGTCCGACAGCAGCGCCATACCGAGCAAAAACAGCCCGATCCCGCCGAGCAGGCGAAATATCACGTCGATCATGTGGAAGACTCCGAACAGTGGGCCCAGCTATGCCGCTGCTGAGCCGGGAAAGCTTCCCGGCCGCGCCACCAGAAGCGCAATAAGGTAGCACGCTTTCAGGTGGAAACAAATGGACACGTTCACGCCGACCCTGCGAGAGCCGCCGCCAGGACCACGCACAGTAATGCACTGCCCAGACTGTAGTGGCTGAACAGCCATATCACGCGCGGTTCCAGGCAGCGCCGTGCTGAGACAAAGCCGGATTTCCAGCGCAGCATCAGGAACAGGGACAACACCACAGCGGCTCCAATATGCACGGTCGCGTACCAGAGCAAGACGGCCGTCAGGGCGGATTGTGCATGCGTCGATGCCGGCGGCAAGGCGGCCAATACCAGGCCCAACACGAGCAGCACGGCTGCAAGCGCCACCGCATGCAGCGTCAACCAGAGCAAGGGCCAGTTTTCGTTGCCAGTCGAAAGAGCCAGACGCTGGCGCGCCCGCCTGCCCCCGACGGCGGCCACCAGCCAGCCTGCCCCCACTCCGGCAACCGCCCACATGGGCACAGTGGCCATAACGGGCGGCGGCCAGGCGGGCGCCAGCGCCCAAAGATAAGCCACGCCAAACACCAGGGAAGCCAGCACGGCGGCATCGGCAATCAAGGCATACACAGTGCCGTGCCAGCCGGGTGCCCCATCAGGGTGTTCAAAGTGCAGAAGCAGGCCTACATCTTCCCGGGCCTTTATCCGCCCCACATCCATGCGCGAGCCACTCGCCCACGCCCAGCACAGGAACAAAACCAATGACAAGGCCAGGGCCACAAGCGCCACCACGTACATTTTGAGCAGCACACCAACGAAAAACCCGCCGGTTGCCACAGCGGACCACAAAGGCCACCAACTGGACTGCGGCAGCACGATCACGCTTTCTGGACGCCCCCCCATCATGTCCGTCGACAAGGTCAGCCGCCGCCCGGCGGCGGGCTCCGCCAGCCACAACCTTCCCGCCGCCACATCATCGGGCAGCGCTGGGTCATCCCACAGTGGTTCCTGCTTGTGGCCATCGGGAATGCTGGCGAAGTTGTACGACGGGGCCGGCGTCGGCATGGCCCATTCCAGAGAGCCGGATCCCCAGGGGTTGCGTGGCGCCAACGCCCCCCCGCGCACATGAATAAGGATATCGATCACCAGCACCATGAAGCCCACTGCCTGCACAAAGCCGCCAATCGATGAAACCAGATTGAGCACGTCCCAGCCCATTTCCGACGGATAGCTATGCACCCGTCGCGGCATCCCCGCCAGCCCAGTGATATGCATGGGAAGAAAGGTCACATGGAAACCGATGAACACCAGCCAGAAGGCCAGCTTGCCCAAATGCCGAGAAGGCATCCGCCCCGTAAAATGCGGCAGCCAATAGTAGGCAGCCGCCATCACGGGAAACACCATGCCGCCCACCAGTACATAATGCAGGTGAGCCACAATGAAATGGGTGTCATGCGCCTGCCAGTTGAAAGGCACCAGCGCAATCATGACCCCGGTCAGGCCACCAATGATGAACGTGGCGAAGAAACCGGCCATGAACAGCATGGGCAGTTCCCAACGTACCCGGCCACACCAAAGCGTGGCGATCCATGAAAAAAACTGCACCGACGTGGGGATGGCGATCAGCGTGCTGGCAATCGAAAAGAACGCCGCCACGGGCGTGCTCAGGCCCACGGTGAACATATGATGGGCCCACAGCACCATGCTCAATACCCCCATGGCCACAACGCTGGCAACCACCCAGCGATAGCCCACAATGGGTCGGCCGACAAAAGACGGCAGCATGGCAGAAACCATGCCCGCCGCCGGCATGAAAATGATATAGACCTCGGGGTGCCCGAACAGCCAGAACAGGTGCTGCCACAGGAGCGGGTCGCCCCCTAGCAGGGGGTCATAGAACGGCCAGCCAAAGGCCCGCTCAAGCTCCAGCAGTATGCTGCCCAGAATCAACGGCGGGAAACCCACCAGCATCATGGCCGCCGTCACCAGCATGTACCAGGCAAACAAGGGCATTTGCGACAGTTTCATGCCGGGCGCACGCATGCGCAGGATGGTGGTCAGCAGTTCCACCGCCCCGCATACGGCCGAGATTTCTGCAAAAGTGATGCCTATCAGCCAGATGTCATTGGCAATGCCAGGGCTGTACACACCACTGGACAGCGGGGTGTACATGAACCAGCCGCTATGCGGCGCCAACCCCAGGAACAGGCTGCCCACCACCAGCGTCCCGCCGAACAAATAACAATACCAGGCATAGGCCCCCAGGCGTGGGTAAGCCATGTCGCGCGCGCCCAGCATTTTGGGCAGCAGGTAGAAAGAGAACCCTTCCAGCATGGGAATGGCAAACAGAAACATCATCACCGTGCCATGCATGGTGAACACCTGGCTATAGACACCCGCTTCCAGGAAAGCGTTGTCCGGCGAAGCGAGCTGAGTGCGTATCAGCATGGCCAGCACCCCGCCGAGCAGGAAGAAAATCAGCGATGCCACCATGAAGCGTTTGCCGACCACGGTGTGATTCACTGACGATAGATTCCCCAACCCGGGAGGCGTACCCCACACCGCTTCCAGTTCGCTATGACGGGCGATGGCTGAACGCTCACTCATGGCTGCCCCCCTGCCAGGTCCGCCAATCGATTGGCGAAATCTTCTGCTGGATGCGCAATCACCGTGAAGCGCATATGCGTATGGCCAACGCCGCAATATTCGGCACAGACGCCTGCATACTCGCCTGGCTCTTCCACCATCAACCTGATGCGGTTCACCTTACCCGGGAC
>JBAYOJ010000249.1:0-4393 GCA_041678385.1 Burkholderiaceae bacterium
ACTGTTCTCGCTGGGGCCGATTTTCGCTTTCGGTGCTCCAAGCCCGAGAGGCTCCTAGCGAAGACAGGATGGCTTCCGTATCGGCACCCAGTGCGGAACAGCTTCTGAGTGCCGGGCGTTGCCCATTGAACTTCAAAGGGTTGGATAATATTTGAAGCTCTTCCTGTTTAGGGTGCGACATGACAGACAGCATGCCGCATTCAGCCACGAAGTCGTCCCGTAGGGTGTCGGCGAGATTGCGTACGGGTGCAACCGGCAGCGCGCCCTGCAGCCTGGCCAACCAGTAGTCTGTGGGATGTTGGCGGAATACTTCATCAAGAATGTCGGTGAGTTCGCGGCGATGGTCGTGCCGTGTGCCGGGGCTCGCGAATTGCGGCAGGGTGGCGAGGTCTTCGCGCCCGATTTTCGGCAGCAGGGCATCCCAGAACTTCTGCGTCATGCACATGATGAAGATCCAGCCGTCTGCTGTGGGGAAGGTTTGTACCGGGGCCAGCGAGTAGTGCCCGCTGCGCTCCTGGCGTTCCGTCATGTGGCCATGATTAAGCAGCCAGGTAGCGGTGTAACCCAGCTGATGTAGCGTTACGTCGAACAGGCTGGTGTCTACGTCGCAGCCTTCGCCGGTTTCGCGTGCACGCAGCAGGGCGGACAGCAAGCCGACCATGGAAGTCATGCCGGTCATGTGGTCCACAATGGACGGTGCGCCGATTCTGGCGGGGGGGGTGTCGGGTTCGCCCGTCAGGTGCATCAGCCCGGTTTCGGCCTGCATCAGGTAGTCGTAGCCCGGCCAGCTGGCTCGGCTGGTCTCGCGTCCATAGGCTGAAATGTGTACACAGACGATAGCGGGGTTGAGCGCTGCCAGGGCAGCGTAGTCGAGCTTCAGTTTCTTGGGCTGATCGCCTCGCAGATTGTTGATGACGACGTCGGCCTCTGTGACCAGGCTTTCCAGGGCCTTGCGGCCGTCTTCCGACTTGATGTCCAGAACGAGGCTGCGCTTGTTGCTGTTCCAGCTCTGGAAATACAGGCCATCGTTTTCCCCGAGCATATACGGCCCGGTTCTTCTGGAAGGATCCCCGTCGGTTGAGGGGTTTTCGATCTTGATGACGTCAGCACCCATGTGAGCGAGGAACATGGTCCCGTAGGGCGAGGCGCCGAACTGTTCGACAGCAAGGATGCGGACGCCCTGCAGGGGCAGGTGTGCGGGCCGGTGGTCGGCGGCGGGCTTGCCTGCGTTTTCGACACTCATGATTCCGGATTCCTTTTTACCCATTGCTTGGCAATGATGATGCGTTGCATTTCGTTGGTCCCTTCACCGATGCAGGTCAGCGGGGCGTCGCGGTAGAGCCTTTCAATATCGTATTCCTGGGAATAGCCGTAGGCGCCGTGTATGCGCATGGCTTCGATGCTGTTTTCGAGCGCGGCTTCTGACGAAAAATACTTGGCCATGCCGGCTTCCATATCGCAACGCTCGCCTCGGTCGAAGCTGGCGGCCGCATCAAGCGTCAGCAGCCGTGCGGCTCGCGCACGGGTCACCATTTCACCGAGTTTCAGTGCAATGGCCTGATGATCCGCAATGGGCTTGCCGAAAGTATGCCTGACCTGGGCGTAATTTGTCGCCAGTCGCAGGGCGCCTTCAGCAATACCCACCCCTCTGGCCGCGACGTTGATGCGCCCGAGTTCCAGCCCGCCCGTCGTTTGATAGAAGCCCTGGCCTTCAACCCCGCCGATGAGGTTTTCAGCGGGCAGGCGGTAGTTGTCGGCAATAAGCTCGCCGGTGTCGATGGACTTGTATCCGAGTTTCGGCAGCTTGCGTGTACTGAAGAAATTTGAATTCTTCGGAGCAATGAAAATGCTCATGCCTTTGTGACGTGGCTGGGCTTCCGGATTCGTTTTCACCAATAGGGCGAAGCAGGAACCTTCCACCGCATTGGTGATCCAGGTTTTGGTGCCATTGATGACATAGTGGTCGCCATCCCGTTTGGCTGTCATTCGGATGCCCTGTAAGTCGGTACCTGCATCGGGTTCGGTCAGGGCCAGGCCACCGCGGATCTGGCCCGAAGCCAGGCTGGGCAGCCATTGTTTTTTCTGTTGGGGTGTGCCGAATTTTTCTATGGCGAGGGCAAGCATCAGATGGGAGTTGATGATCCCGGTGATGGACATCCAGACAGATGAAACGCGCATCACGATTTTTGCGTACGTACTGGCGGGCAGGCCCAGGCCACCATATTCTGTACTGACTGTTGCGCCGAAAAGCCCGAGTTCCTTCATTTCTTCAACGATATGCAAAGGGTATCGGTCGGCTTGATCGAACTCGCGTACCACTTCGGGCCGCAGTGAACGCTGCACCCAGACGTCAATGGCATGCAGTAGTTCGGCTTCGTCGTCAGCAGACAGCTGGGTCGGTACTCGTGGGGTGTTCAATTCGGGGCCTCGATTTTAAGGTTATATAAGTACGTACAAGTATGGCATTCCAAAAAATGACCGTCAACAATTTCATGGATGAATACATAAATCATATGTGAGATATCGATTATTCGATATACTATTCAACTGAAAAATACATACGTACAACTTTGTAAAATGAACTCCAAAAGACTCACGCATCTGAGCGATATACTGTCGCAGCTTGGGCCGGGGGAACCCATCACCCTACATTCCGCCACAGCCAATCCAACACGGCTGGCGCGGCAATTGGCTGAATCTGCCCCCAGGCTGGCAGAGCCTCGGGTGTATTCGCTCATGCCTTACGGGCCAGTGCCCTATGCGGATGCGCCAGCGCGCGATTTCCTGCAGATAGCCACCTCGCTGCCCGGGCCCGGTTTGCGGCCGGCAATGGAAGCCGGGCGCGTTGTTGCCCTGCGCCAGCCCCTGTCTGCCATGCCATCCATGTTTCCCGCCGGCACGCAGGCGGGGGTGGTCTTGTTGCGGGTGTCACCGCCCGACGCTTCCGGGCGCTGCAACTTGGGGGTGGCTGTCGATTACATGCCGGCTGCCATAGCGGCGGCGCGTTTTGTGGTTGCTGAGGTTGTTCCGGGCCTGCCTGTCATTCCGGGGGACGGTTGGGTGGATGTGGACCGCATCGATGCATGGTTACCCGCCGAGGATGGCCCCTACCAGATGAAATTCCCCGATGCGGACGCCGTCGATATCGACATTGCGAAGCATGTCGTTTCCTTGCTGGAAGATGGGGATGTTATACAGACCGGGGCGGGGGCTTTGCCGGAACAGGTCTTGCGACAGGCGGCGCATTTGAAGTCGCTGGGCCTGCATACGGGGATCATGACCGATGGGGCGCGTACCTTGATGGAAGCAGGTGTTATCGATAACAGCCGCAAAGGCCATTTGCCGGGCGTCAGTGTCGCAACGATGGCAGTGGGGACGGCGGAACTGTACGCCTTCATGGATCGCAACCCGGCGGTGTTTCTGGCTTCCTGCGCGGTGACGCATGCCAAAGATGTGCTACGACAGGTGCAGCCCCTGAAGGCGATCAATGGCGCATTGCAGGTCGATCTGCAAGGGCGGGTCAATGCGGAATGGGCGGGTTCCCGGCAGGTGTCGTTGCCCGGGGGGCTGCCTGACTTTGCCAGAGCAGCTGCAGCGCAGGCACAGGGCCTGAGCGTCATTGCCCTGCGTTCCTGCGACCGGCGGGGCGGCAGCGCCATTGTGCCGGCGCTTGCACCGGAACGGCCCTGCTCGCTAGAGCCGCATGAGGTCGATTGTTATGTGACGGAATATGGCGTGGCGCATATGCGCGGCTGTTCCGAGGATGAGCGGCGGCGCGCGCTGATCGCCATTGCCCACCCTGAGCATCGCGAAATGCTGGAAGGCGCCAGTAAAAATTAAACGCCCAGGGCGGGGCAGCCGGAATTAAGCACCCAGGGCTGGGCTGCCTGGGGTGCCGCCGGCCGCCTGTGAAGAAGCTCCGGTCAAAAAGCCGGAGTTTTTGCTTCATAAGGGGCGGAGGTTCAAGTAGTGGAGACGGCGGGCAAGCCGTAGAGCTGCTGCGGGTTGGTGGACAGAATGGCGTTGCGGCGCGCGGGGTCGGGTACCCAGGTGGCAAGCAGATCCAGCAGATCGCCGACGTTGGGCATCTGGCCGCGGAAGCCGACATGCGGCCAGTCAGAACCCCATACGCAGCGGGAAGGGGCGGCTTCGGCCAGCCTGGATGCGAAAGCAGCGGTGTCCGCGTACGGGGGCTCTTCACCCGAGATGCGGAAGGCGCCGGAAAGCTTGACCCATGCACCATCGCGTACCAGGTTGAGCAGCGCATCACCGGGCTGGGACCCTGCGATATCAGGTGTGACATAGCCCATGTGGTCGAAGATGACCGGCACTTTCAGGCGGCTGACCCGGGGGGCCAGCGCAGGCAGGTCGTGGCCATGAACCAGAAATTGCA
>JBAYOJ010000250.1:0-4390 GCA_041678385.1 Burkholderiaceae bacterium
GGACAGGCAAGTGTTAAGCAGCGGTCGTCAGGCAGCCTGATACTGCAAGGCGCGCTTACGAACGACTTCCATCACACCTTCACAGGCGTCTTCCAGGTAATCGAGCACTTTGCCGAAACCTTCAGGGCCGCCGTAATAGGGATCGGGCACCGTCGCTTCTTCGAATTCATTCGAGAAGCGCATCAGCAGCATCAGCTTGTGCTGATAGATCTTGGGACACATCTGCTGAAGCGCAGCCAGATTTTCCCAGTCCATGGCAAGAATCAGATCGAATTCAGTGAAATCGCTGGCGTTGACCTGACGTGCCATATGGGCGGAAATCTCGTAGCCCCGCTTGCGGGCGGCCGCCTGAGAACGAGGGTCAGGCGCTTCGCCCACGTGATAGGCATGCGTGCCCGCAGAGTCCACGCCAATCACGCCCGCGAGACCGGCTTCATCCACCATGTGGCGAAATACGCCTTCAGCGCTGGGGGAACGGCAAATATTACCCGTGCAAACAAACAGTACCTTGGTCATTTTGAGGGCAGGAAAAATTTAGAAGAATGGACTTTCTCGCTGCACTGCAACAGCAGTACATATCGGAAAGGAATGTTTAATGGTAAACCCTAGGGCGCCTATGGGCAATACTTATCCAATACAAAGATCTGAAAGAGATTGCGCCAGGATGAAACCCCCGGCGGTACGTTGCATAGCAACAACACTTGAGCGCCGGTATGACTAGGGCCCCTAGCTCAGCAAGGCCCGCTCTTTCAGGCGGGTAAGCGTGTCGCGAGCCGCCGCTGCCTGTTCGAATTCCAGGTTACGGGCGTGATCCATCATCTGCTTTTCCAGGCGGCGAATTTCCCGTGCCAGCGCCTTATCGTCGCGTAAGAGTTCCGGGTCCACCTCTTCCTCAACCTGCATAGCTGCTTCGGCTGCCGTGGACATGACCCCGTCTATCATTTCGCGCACCGCCTTGCTCACGCCCCTGGCGGTAATCCCGTGCTCGACGTTGAATGCGAGTTGCCTGCTGCGGCGCCTCTCGGTTTCATCAATGGCGCGGCGCATGGAATCCGTAATACGGTCGGCATATAGAATCGCCCTGCCGTTCAGATTGCGCGCCGCCCGGCCTATGGTCTGTATCAGGCTGCGCTCGGAACGCAGAAACCCTTCCTTGTCGGCATCCAGAATGGTCACCAGCGACACTTCGGGCAGATCCAGGCCTTCGCGCAGCAGGTTGATGCCCACGAGCACGTCGAATACACCCAACCTCAGGTCACGGATGATTTCCACCCGCTCCACGGTATCGATATCCGAGTGCAGGTAGCGCACTTTCAGGCCATTCTCGATCAGATAGTCGGTCAGGTCTTCTGCCATGCGCTTGGTCAGCGTGGTGACCAGCACCCGCTCACCCTGAGCAATCGTCCGGCTCACTTCGCCCAACAAGTCATCCACCTGAGTCGATGCCGGACGCACCTCGACCAGCGGATCCACCAGCCCGGTTGGGCGCACTACTTGCTCAACGACGTTGTCGGCGTGCTCAGCCTCGTAGGGGCCGGGCGTGGCTGACACGAATATGCTCTGGCGCATGCGCTGCTCGAACTCCTCAAGCTTGAGCGGCCGGTTGTCCAGCGCCGATGGCAAGCGGAAACCAAACTGCACCAGAGTGGACTTGCGTGAACGGTCCCCCAGGTACATACCGCCAAGCTGGCCCATGGTTACATGACTTTCGTCAATGAACATAAGCGCCTCGGAAGGCAGGTAATCGATCAGGGTGGGTGGCGGCTCGCCCGGAGCAGCCCCTGAAAGGTGGCGGGAGTAGTTCTCGATCCCTTTGCAAAAACCCAGTTCCTGCAACATTTCCAGATCGAAGCGCGTGCGCTGCTCCAGCCGCTGGGCCTCGACCAGTTTGCCATCGGCAACCAATTCAGCGAGTCTCTCGCGCAGTTCTGCCTTGATGGTTTCAATAGCGCGCAGCACGGTTTCCCGGGGAGTCACGTAATGGGAACTCGGGAAGACCGTGAAACGAGGGATTTTTTGCTGCACCCGCCCGGTCAGCGGGTCGAACATTTCCAGGGTTTCGACCTCATCGTCGAACAAGGTGATGCGTAGCGCCAGTTCGGCGTGTTCCGCCGGAAACACATCAATGGTTTCACCGCGTGCCCGGAAACTGCCGCGCGCAAACTCGACATCGTTGCGGTCATATTGCATGGCTACCAGCCTGGCCAAGAGTTCCTGGCGCGGAATGCGGTCGCCAGTGCGCAAGGTCAGCACCATGGCATGGTAGTCGCCCGGATTGCCTATGCCGTAGATACAGGAAACCGTACCTACGATGATGGTGTCCTTGCGCTCCAGCAGGCTTTTGGTGGCCGAAAGCCGCATCTGCTCGATATGTTCGTTGATCGATGAATCCTTTTCAATGAACAAGTCTCGCGCAGGCACATAGGCTTCGGGCTGGTAGTAATCGTAATAAGAAACGAAATACTCAACTGCGTTCCGGGGAAAGAATTCCCGCATTTCTGCGTACAATTGCGCCGCCAGCGTCTTGTTGTGAGCCAGCACCAGCGCGGGCCGGCCCGTTCGGGCAATCACATTGGCCATGGTGTAGGTCTTGCCTGAGCCCGTCACACCCAGGAGGGTCTGATACATAAGCCCATCGTCGATGCCCTGCACAAGGGCGTCAATCGCCGCTGGCTGATCGCCCGCCGGCGGGTACGGCTGATAAAGCTGAAAGGGACTGCCTGGGTACTCTACGAAGCCTGCGGTGTTGGCCATACTGGACACGCCTAGGGAAAACCCCGTATTATCACACTCTTAGGCGTCATAGAGCCAGCCCTTCACTTTTTTTCCCTTGCCCGCCAATATGAACTCGCTTTTCGAATCCGTCGAACTTGCACCTCGCGACCCCATTCTGGGGCTCAACGAACAATATAATGCCGACACCCGCGCGGGCAAGGTCAACCTTGGCGTCGGCGTCTATTACGACGACGAAGGCCGCATTCCGCTGCTCAAGGCGGTGCACAAGGCCGAAGTGGCGCGTATTGAAGCCGCCGCGCCGCGTGGCTACCTGCCCATTGAAGGCATCAGCGCCTACAACACCGGTGCCCAGCGCCTGTTGCTGGGCGAAGCCCACCCCCTGCTCACTTCCGGCCGCGTGCTTACCGCCCAGGCATTGGGGGGTACCGGCGCCCTGAAAATCGGCGCCGACTTCCTCAAATGGCTGCAGCCCGGCGCCAAGGTGGTCATCAGCGACCCCAGCTCGGAAAACCACCGCGCCCTGTTCGAGCGTGCCGGTTTCCCGGTCGAAACCTACCCCTACTACGATGCCGCCACCCATGGCCTCAACTTCCAGGGCATGGTGGGCGCACTCAAGGGTCTGCCCGAAGGCACTGTCGTCATCCTGCATGCCTGCTGCCACAATCCCACTGGCGTCGATCCCAGCTTCGAGCAATGGAAAGAAATCGCTCAGGTGGTCAAGCAGCGTGGGCTGGTCCCCTTCCTGGATATCGCCTATCAGGGCTTTGGGGCCGGCCTCGAAGAAGACGCGGCTGTCGTCCGTCACTTCGCCGACCAGGACATCACCATGCTGGTGAGTTCTTCTTTTTCCAAGTCGTTCTCGCTGTATGGCGAACGCGTCGGCGCCCTCACCCTGATCTGTTCTTCCTCCGAAGAAAGTCAGCGTGTGCTCAGCCAGTTGAAGCGCGTTATCCGCACCAACTATTCCAACCCTCCCACTCATGGCGGCACCATCGTATCCATGGTGCTGAACACGCCCGAACTCTATCAGCTCTGGACTGACGAATTGGCCGAAATGCGCGACCGTATCCGCGGCATGCGCAGCCAGCTGGTTGAAAAGCTCAAGGCTCATGGCGTTACGCAGGATTTCAGCTTTGTACTTGAACAACGCGGCATGTTCTCGTATTCCGGGCTTACTAAAGATCAGGTTGACAGCCTGCGCGAAGAACACGGCGTCTACGCGGTTTCCAGCGGGCGCATTTGCGTCGCAGCGCTGAACAGCCGCAACATCGATTACGTTGCAAAATCGATTGCCGACGTGCTGGGAAATTAAGCAGCCCGGCCATCCGATCAGCCTTGCAATCCGCCCCTTCCGGGCGGTTTGTTGCGGGTGCAGGCAGCATGTGGTTGCAATCAGTTTAAAATTGAATAAAGCACTATCATTTGCTGCCCGCCCCGGGGCTGGGAACGCGCATGCTGGAACACGTGTCAACCGCAAACCGCCCGTGAGGTGAATGCAGCTTCGGTCAGCACTGGCCGGGGTCGTCTATTGCCAGGCTGCTCAAGCGGAGGCCTAGTACATGCGCAAGAATATTCCGGCTCTGAAAACCCTTCTGGGCATCCATCCCGAAGACGAAAAAGAAATCCAGCGACGCCGTACAGCTTTACAGTCATA
>JBAYOJ010000251.1:0-4338 GCA_041678385.1 Burkholderiaceae bacterium
ACTGACCAATCCATGGAAGCCCAGTCCTTGATACTTCTGGCGGACATCGTCGAAGCGGGCAGTCTGACCCAGGCTGCAAAGCGCCTGAAAATGAGTCGCGCCAATATCAGCTATCACCTTTCCCGTCTGGAAAAAGACCTGGGCCAGCAGGTGTTGCGCCGCACCACCCGTCGCCTGGAACCCACCGAGGTCGGTTTTCGCCTGTATCAGCATGGCTGCACCATTCGTGATGAACTGCTCGCTGCCAGGGAGTCCGTTGCATCCTTGGGTAAAGGTCTGCATGGATCAGTGCGCATAAGTATGCCAACTGGGTTCGGGAATCTGGTCATGTCTGGCTGGATGATCGAATTCAAACGGCTTTATCCCGAGATTTCGCTGAATCTGCGGTTCGAGAACCGGGTAGACGACCTCCTGCGCGATGAAGTGGATATTGCAATCAGAGTCATGTCCGAGCCGCCGCAACAGATGGTGGCCATTGAACTGGCTGCGGTTCATTATGTCGTCTGTGCGTCGACCGAGTATGCGCGTTCACAGCGCATGCCGGCACATCTGGAGGAGCTGGCTGCGGTGCCTGTCATTACGTCGGCAGTGATAGGCCGTGATTTGCGTGTATCCGCCTATCGGGCGTCTAGAATTGATAGTTCAGGGTTAGACGATGGCGAGCAACCGGTCATGCTTACCCTGTACCCTTCACTGGCATCCGAAAATTTTCAGTTTCTGCGTGAAGCTGTACTGGGTGGACTGGGGGTTGGGCTGGTACCGGATTATGTCATCGCTCAGGATGTCGCAACGGGGCGTGCCGTGACGGCATTGACGGAATGGCGTCTCAGCGTGTTCGGCACGAAGATGTATTTGTTACGCATGCCCGGACGATACCAGACGCTTGCCGCCCGAACCCTGATTGATTTCGTGGTTGACAAGGCGCGGGCCTGGGCGGGATAGCCGGCGGCGGCCGCTGTCATGGGCATTGCACATAAAACGGGCGATAATCAAGCAAAAACGCTTGAAAATCTTGCCCACACTGGGCTACGCGCATGTGAGCATGCCGTGGCCACCATTACAGGACTCTTACATGCTGCGACTCATGCTGTTCCGTCATGCCCATGCCGCCCGTCCCACCGATGTCGTTGATCATGAACGTCCACTCTCGGCAGAGGGTCATGAACAAGCTGCACGCATGGGCGCCTACTTGTTCGCAGCAGGGTTGGTGCCGGACATGGCCGTGGTTTCCACAGCCCGACGAACACAGGAAACGTGGAACGACGCGGTCGCCGCCGGGGGGCTGACCGCACCCAAGACGGATGAAGGCCGTGTTTACGAGTCAGCCGCGGGCAACTTGCTCGAAGTCCTCAGGAGTCAGGATGCAGGCCACCGCCGCATCATGCTGGTGGGCCACAATCCGGGCATGGAACGCTTGGCTGCCTGGCTGATCGGTGAAGCAGATCGCGCGGCGCTTTCACGCCTGCAGCGCGAATTCGTGGTGGGTGGTCTGGCGGTGATTGATTTTCAGTTGGAAGACTGGTCGCAACTGGATGTGCAGGGTGGCAGGCTGGAACGCTTCGAAACACCGGATACAGTGGCATAGCCCGCATTCGGTAAACCCGTGCAAGCGGCGGTGAGTCAGGTTTCGTTGGCCAGGCGGCGCAGCAACTGCCCCGTTTCGTAGACGGGCAGGCCCACGACGCCGCTATAGCTGCCAGCAATGTGTTCAACGAACAGGCCTGCCAGCCCCTGTACGCCGTATGCGCCTGCCTTGCCCATAGGTTCACCCGAAGCACAATAGGCATCAATGTCTTCGCGGCTGAGCGTGGTGAAGCGCACCGCCGTGACGGACACGGCTTCCAGAAGACGTGCAGGGGTGGCCACTACCACTGCCGTACGAACTTCGTGTTCCGTGCCCGATAAACGGGCCAGCATGTGGCGTGCTTCGTCCAGGTCTAGCGGTTTTCCCAGGATTTCGCTACCTAGTATGACAGTCGTGTCGGCGGCCAGAACAGGGCGGGGAGGCAGAGTGCTGCCCGCTGGCCCTGCGAGATGCTCCAGCGCGCGCAATGCCTTTTCGCGAGCCGTGCGCTCAACGTAATTGGCCGGGGCTTCGCCAGGCAAGCGGGGTTCGTCCTCGCCAGCGATCGCGGGCAGTTTCAGTATTTCGTGGCTAATGCCCAGCTGAGTCAGTATTTCGTGGCGGCGAGGGCTGGCGGAGGCCAGGTAGATGGTTGGGAACTTCATTGATTTCAGTCGACCGTCACGATTTTGAGCGTATTGGTGCCACCCGTGCTGTGGTAGGAATCACCCTTGGTCAGGATGACCCAGTCACCCTTCTGTACCACGCCGCTGGCTTTCAGGCGGGCAATAGCTTCGGTGCTGACGGCGGCAGGTTCATAGAGCGTGGGATCGAAAGGAATGGAATAAACGCCACGAAACATGGCGGCCCGACGTTGAGTGGTGGGGTAGGGCGTGAAGCAAAAAATCGGAATCGCGGAGCGGATGCGGGACATGATCAGCGGCGTATTTCCGGTTTCTGTCAGGCTGATGATGGCCTTGACACCATGGAAATGATTGGCCGCATACATGGACGCCAGTGCGATAGTTTCATCGCAACGCGAGAAAGTAAGCCCGACCCGATGATGAGATTGCGTTGTGATGGGTTCCTGTTCGGCACCCTGGGCGATGCGGGCCATGGCGGCGACTGCTTCAACGGGATACTTGCCCGAAGCGGTTTCGCCAGATAGCATGACCGCATCCGTGTAATCAAGCACCGCATTGGCAACATCAGAGACTTCGGCCCGCGTGGGCAGAGGGCTGGCGATCATGGATTCCATCATCTGTGTTGCGGTGATGACCAGCTTGTTCTGATGCCGGGCATGCTGGATGATGCGCTTTTGTATGCCCACCAGCCGTGCGTCACCGACTTCCACACCCAGGTCACCGCGGGCCACCATGACGCCGTCGCTGGCCTGGATCAGGGCGTCCAGCGCTGCATCGTCGGCCACGGCTTCAGCGCGTTCTATTTTGGCAATGATCCAGGCAGGGCTGCCGGCTTCCCTGACCAGACGACGGGCTTTTTCGATATCCCGCCCGTAGCGCGGGAATGAAACGGCCACATAATCGACTTCGAGCTCGGCCGCCAGGTGGATGTCTTCGCGGTCCTTATCGGTCAGGCTGGGGGCAGAGATACCGCCGCCGCGGCGGTTGATGCCTTTGTTGTTCGACAGTGGCCCGCCCACGATCACACGCGTGTGCACGGCATGCTCTTCTACGCTCTCCACTTGCAGTACGACCCGGCCGTCATCCAGCAGCAGTTCGTCGCCAGGCCGGCAGTCGTGAACCAGGCTGGGGTAATCAATACCGACGATGTGCTCGTCGCCGTCGCTGGCTGGATGCTTGTTGGACAGGGTGAAAACCTGACCCCGCTGCAGGATGACCTGCACATCACGGAAACGGGCAATGCGGATCTTGGGCCCTTGCAGATCGCCCATGATGGCAATGTGGCTGCCCAGGCGGGCGGAGATCTCACGCAGCATATGCACACGCTGGCGATGTTCGTCGGCGGTCCCATGGGAAAAGTTCAGCCGGGCCACATCCAGCCCGGCCAGTAGCAATTGTTCTATGCTTTCGGGGCTGGAGCTTGCCGGGCCAAGCGTTGCGACGATCTTGGTGCGCCTTTTCTTCATGGATCGCGCTGTCCTTTTAGCGTTGGGAGGCCTGGCGTGTACAGGCACTAGGCCCGATGATAGGGGTGGCCTGTCATGATAGCCCAGGCGCGGTAGAGCTGTTCCCCCAGCAGGATGCGTACCATGGGGTGGGGCAGGGTGAGGGCGGAAAGGCGCAACATTTCGGGGCACTGCCGTTTCAGGTCAGGGTCCAGCCCGTCGGGGCCGCCGATCAGGAAGGCGACGTCGCTGCCCATACTGCGCCATTGTTCCAGGCGTGAGGCAAGCTGCACGGTGGTGAGATCCTTGCCTCGTTCGTCCAGGGCAACCTTGTGGCAGCCGGACGGGATGGCGGCCTCGATGCGCTTGGCTTCTGCTGCCATGAGCTGGGGGGCTGTTTTCCCGGAGCTGCGCGGTTCGGGCCTGATTTCACGCAGCTCCAGGGCGCAGTCCGCAGGCATGCGTTTGGCGTAATCCTTCCAGGCGTCGTCGACCCAGCCTGGCATGCGGGCACCAACCGCAACCACGATCAACTTCATGGGGCGGTGTCGCCATCATCGAAGTCGTAGCTTTCAGGGATGGCGGGCAAAGTGGACTGGGGCAAGAGTTTCACGCGCACAGGCTTGCCGCCCCAGATTTCTTCCAGGTTGTAATACTGGCGGATGGCGGGTTGCATGCAGTGCAC
>JBAYOJ010000252.1:0-4309 GCA_041678385.1 Burkholderiaceae bacterium
GCAGACCGCCCGATTCCGGGGATGCAGGCGGCGTGGTGAATTGTTCAGAGCATCCCTAGGTCAGGCTCCAATTCACCTTGTGCCTTGCCGGTTTCGAGCAAATGGCACAGGCGCTCTCCATAGCGCTGGGTCAACGTTTGCACCATCCGCTTGGGCAGGGTTTTCGGGTCGATTCAGAGTGTACGGCAGCTTAATCGACAGATCAGCAGCCAATTCTATGAGCGTACAGCCTTATCCAAAGACAAGGCCGCGATGCAGACTAAAGGGGCGATGCCACAGCCCGAGGATACGGTGACGCCGGACGATGCAATTAAAGATCCATATGTATTGGAGACCCTTGATCTCAAGGACGAATATTCGGAGTCCGATTTTGAAGCAGCCCTCATTCGAAGACTGGAGGATTTCCTTCTTGAGCTTGGGGAGGGATTTACCTTCGTTGGGCGTCAACGCCGATTACGCATTGATCAAACATGGTATCGGGTGGACTTGTTGCTGCTTCACCGTCGGCTCCGCTGCCTCGTTATCATTGATCTCAAGCTCTGGCTTGATATGCTTTGGAAAGTTTTCCAACTAAGGTGATGGCTGCCAACTATCGTACTGTGTTGCCGGATGCTGAGCTCCTGCAAAAGGAGTTGGAAAATACCCGACGGATGCTGGAGTCTCATATCAGGAAACTACAGCCTAAGTAGGAACCCTGGCGCATTATAATCTGACCACTTTTAATTCCTCTATTGCGTTTTATAACCATCTGCGGACTCTATTTTTATAGGCTAAAAATTCGTTCCCGAATTTGTCGTGCAGCATGCGTTCTTCGGGGATGATCTGAAAGCGCGTGATGTACACGATAAAAATCGGCGCACAGAGGATCGACAAAACATTACCCAGATATATGCCCCACGCAAGAAGCATGAGCAGGACGCCCACATACATGGGGTTGCGACTATAGCGATAAATGCCTGAACTGACCAATACGCGAGTCGCTGTGGTGCGTCTTGGGTCTGCCGTTGTACCGGCCCGTCTGAAGGCAAGAACTGCGTTCAGACTGACGGCCATGCCCAGCAGACCGACGATTACTGCTGCCGCGTCACCATAGAGCCAGTCGAAGGCCAGCCCAGGAAACATGATCGACATCCACCACATGAGCAGCCCGACAAGGAGCATGATCACTGGCGGTGGAATAAGGAGTTCAAGTCGTTTCATGGCTTCTTCTAGATCACTCAACGAGCAGCAGGGCATCAAGATCAAGAATGGTAATCTTGCGCTGCCCGCTCTGCCTGATCCACCCGGCATCTTCAAATTCCCCAAACCGGCGGCTGACCGTTTCAGGCGTGGTGCCCAGAAAAGAGGCAAGATTTTTACGGCTCATGGGTAGGTTGAAGGTGAAGCTGCTTTCTTGTTCTGCCTGATCAGCCAGGTATTGGGCCAGGCGTGTGTTGATCGATGTCGTGGCGATGGTTGCGGCTTGCTTTTCGCTGGTGCCTAGGCGGCGAGACAGTTCGGCCAGCACGTGCAGGCTGATGTCTGGGTATTGAAGCAGCAATGCTCGAACGTCGGCCTGATAAATCGTACAGATTTCAGATGCCTGCATGGCTTCAGCGTACGAATCGTCAGCGTCGTCTGAAAACAAGGCCAGCTCTCCGGCAAAATCGCCCGGGTTCAGAATGCGTACAAGCTGTTCCTTGCCGGTATCGGCAAGCCGATACACTTTGACCTTGCCCTTATGAACGATAAAGAGCTTGTCGGAGGGCTCGCCTGCGCGATGAATGAACTGTCCGCGCTCATAGGCACGCATGGACGCTTTGGCAGCAATCACCGCAAGCGCCTCGGCGGGCAAATGATTGAAGATGGGGACGCGTGAAACACATAGGGTGGGTATGTGTTCGCGATTTGATTCAGACGGCTGAGCGTGAGGATCGGAGTTCATGAGTACCTCTTATGGTAATGAATGAACCAGGACAGGCGCTCCGGGAGAATCGAAGCGCCTTTTCAAGGTTTGTACAGGTTCATGTTATGACGGTAACGCTGCGGTATCTCATGCCGCCTGACAACTCGTATCCCGCGTTGTCGTTCCTTGGGCATCGAGCTGCGCTTTGCCCCGTGCCCGATAGCGTATGAGTCTAACGGCGTTCAAGGTCACCAGCAGCACGCTCAGTTCGTGCACGAGCATGCCGGAGGCGAGGAATATCTTGCCCAGCAGCACGCCGGCCAGCAGGAAGATGACCGTACCCACTGCCACGATGGTGTTCTGCTGCATATTGCGCACGGTGGCTTTGGCAAGAGAGTAAGCATGGGCGAACTGGTCCAGCCTGTCGGACATCAGGACGATATCGGCGGTTTCCATCGAGATATCGGTACCGCCCACACCCATGGCAAGCCCGACGTCAGCAGTAGCGAGGGCAGGGGCATCGTTGATGCCATCACCCACCATGGCCACCCGGTAGCCCTGGCTTTTGAAGTCGTTGACCCACTTAACCTTGTCCTGCGGCAGCAGTTCGGCATGCACGGCATCCAGGCCCAGTTCCTTACCCACCAGTTGCGCCGTGTGGCGGTTGTCGCCCGTGAGCATGATGGTTTGCTTTACACCGGCATTGCGCAGTTGAGCGATGGCGGCCTGGGCTTCGGGCTTGATCTGGTCAGCAATGGAAATGATTCCTGCCAGGCGTTTGTCGATGGCAATCAGTACAGCTGTATTGCCGGCTTTTTCTCGTGCGACGGCGTAGGCATCCACTTCCTCGGCGATGGTGACCCCCTGATCGGCCATGAGTTTGCGGTTGCCGATGGCCAAATGCTGCCCGGCGACAGTGGCAACCATGCCGCCACCCTTGATGATTTCCACGCCTTGCGGTTCGTGTTCAAGGGTAAGCTCGCGTTTTCTGGCTTCGTTCACGATGGTCTGCCCCAGGTGGTGCTCGGATACTTTTTCAGCTTCCGCCACGATGCGCAGCAGCGCATTCTCTTCGAGCCCCCAGCTTTTGACTTCCGTGACTTCAGGCTTGCCCTTGGTCAAGGTACCGGTCTTGTCGAAGATGACCAGATCGATCTTGGAGAGCTTTTCCATGATTTCGCCGCCTTTGACCAGTACGCCGTTACGCGCGCCGTTACCAATGCCGGCTACCATGGAGACGGGTGCCGATATCACCAGTGCGCCCGGACAGGCAATGACCAGGAAGGTGAGGGCAAGTTCGACGTTGCGGGATACGGCATATACCAGGACGGACAGGATGACGATGGCCGGCGTATAGATCTGCGCGAACCGGTCGAGAAACTTCTGCGTCTTGGTCTTGGATTCCTGGGCCTCTTCCACCATTTCGATGATCTTGGCGAAAGTGGTGTCGTCGCCCACGCGGTCGGCAGTGATTTCGATATAGCCGTTATCCAGGATAGTGCCGCTGAACACGCGATCACCCGCCGACTTGCTGGCAGGAACGGATTCACCCGTAATAGCGGCTTCGATGATGAGAGCCTGGCCCGAGACGATAGCGCCGTCTACCGCAATCTTCTCGCCGGAGCGCACCAGCACCCGGTCGCCCTTGATGACCTCTTCCACGGGGACCTTGATGTGACCTTCCGGACGTATCACGGTGGCTTCCGTTGGCGTCTGATCGATGAGTTCCCGCAGAGAGGAACGTGTTTTTTCCAACGTGCGGGATTCCAGATAGGCGCCGAAAATGAAGAGGAAGGTGACCACGGCGGATTCAACGTATTCACCGATGATCAACGCCCCGATGACGGCGATGGTGACCAGCAGTTCGATGCTGAAGGCCTTCATGCGCAGTGCTTTGAAAGCCTTGATGGCAATGAAGTAACCGGCGAACAGGGAAGATACGATCAATACGTTGTCCTTCCATTGTGCCAGGCCGGTCAGATGCAATGCCAAGGCAATAAACAACAGCAGACCCGTGATGCCTGCTATATGAGAGTTTTTCATTTGATTCATGTCGTACTCCGTGTTTTATGGGGAGGCTGGCCGTGCAATCACGGCCGCGCTTACGAAACCTTCTTTGACAACACGGGGTAGCCGAGCTTGATAATGGTGTTTTCCAGAACGTCGGCATTGGTTTTGGATGAGTCAAACTCAGCCCGCACGCGTCCCGAGTTGAACATCACCTTTATTTCATTCACGCCGTCGATTCTTCCGATAGTGTTTTCGATTTTCTTTACACAGGAAGGACAGGTGAAGGGTTCCATGTTGAAAACGACTTTTTGCATGTTTTGCTCCTTAATGTTGAATTGGATGAATTCATCGTAAGGTGCAAAGAGGTTTTCAACCATTGACGGGTGACAAGTTTTAAAACGATTTGGGCCAATA
>JBAYOJ010000253.1:0-4307 GCA_041678385.1 Burkholderiaceae bacterium
GAGCTTGAGCTCTTTCTCGATGAAGACACCGACAATGAAGCTGTACAGGCAGGCGACAGCGGCCGCTTCCGTCGGCGTGAAGATGCCCCCGTAGATCCCCCCCAGCACAATCACTGGCGCCAGCAACGCCCAGATCCCCTTGCGCAATGCCTGACGGACTTCCGCCCCGGTTGCCCGCTTCATCTGCGGAATCTTGTCGCGGTGGGCACGCCATATGACGATGGTCGACAGACCAATGGCCATACAAAGGCCAGGAATCACACCGGCCAGGAACAGCTTGGCGATGGACTGCTCGGCGATCACCCCCCAGATGATGAAGGCAATCGACGGCGGAATGAGCGGCGCCATCACCCCTGCACTCACTGCCAGGGAAGTGGCATAAGCCCGGGAATAACCCCGCTCGCCCATCGCCGGGATCATGGCACTGCCAATGGCAGCGGTCGTGGCCGGCGCCGAGCCCGAAATGGAAGCAAAGATGCAGGCCGCCACCACCGTGACATGGCCAAGCCCACCCAGCAAATGACGAACGAATACATCGGCCACGGCAATCAGCCGCCTGGACAGCCCGCCAGCGGACATCAGTTCACCCGCCAGCATGAAGAAAGGTATGCCCAGCAAGCTGAATGACTGTGTGCCCGTGAGCATCGTCTGCGGCAGCAGCATCGGGATGATGTCCGCCACCCACAGCACCGCAACGACGGTGAGCCCGATGGCAAATACGAATGGCACCCCGAGGACGACCAGCGCAGCAAAGCCGGCCGTCATGATCCAGATACTGGCATTCATGGGTTGTCTCCTGCCACATGACGGGCCAATAGCAGCTCCAGGCTGTAGATAAAGATGAGGGCGCCACTAACGGGCGCCGCGCTATATAACAACACAATCGGATAAGCAATTGCCGCCGACGTTGCGCCATACATACCCACCGCATAATCGATGCCGGCCCAGACCAGATAGGCGCCAAAACCCGCAATCGCGATATCGATAAGCATCTGCAGCGCCCGGTTGCCCGCCTTGGGCAGGAGCAGGACCAGCACATCCATGCGTACATGGAAGGATTCCCTGACCCCCACCGCTAGCATCAGCAGCATGGACCAGCTGAATAGCAGCAGCGCCAGTTCTTCTGTCCAGGATGGTGGACTATTGAAGATATAGCGCATGGTGATCTGCCATATGATGGCGCAAACCATCACGATGACCATCACAACGACGATGACCTTGATTAAACGGGTAATAAGGTCATTGCATCGCTTCAGCGCCGTCAGCAGCAACCGCATTTAGTTCACCTGTGCAAGTGCTTCGTCAAGCAGATCGCCACCGATGTCCTTGCGGAAACGCTCGTATACCGGTGTGACCTTTGCACGGAAGGCCGCTGGATCCTTGAT
The DNA here is from genome assembly GCA_041678385.1 of Burkholderiaceae bacterium. GTDB lineage: Bacteria > Pseudomonadota > Gammaproteobacteria > Burkholderiales > Burkholderiaceae_B > Yanghanlia. The sequence continues at coordinate 1,386 of JBAYOJ010000253.1, forward strand.
CTCGTTGACTTCCATGCCCTTTTCCCGGAGTGTCCCAACCATGGCCGTCGCGTTTTTCAAGCTGGTGGCACGCTGTTCAAGCGTCGCCTTTTGGGCTGCATCCAGAATGGCGTCGCGCTTGTCCGCGTCCAGCCTATCCAGGAAGCGCTTGTTGAACAGGAACTCAATGACCGAGAAAGTATGGTTGGTCAACGACAGATACTTGGTGATTTCGTACGACTTGGTCGCGTCGATGACCGACAGCGGGATTTCGAGGCCATCCAGCGCACCCTGCTGCACCGCCGTATAGGTTTCCCCCCATGCCATCGGAACAGGGCTGCCACCCAGGGATTCGTACATACCGATGTAGATGGGGCTTTGCATCACCCGGTACTTGACGCCGGACACGTCTTCTGGGGAGGCCACTGGCCGCACGTTATTGATCATGTGGCGGAAACCACCGCCCATGTAGCCCACTACGCTGATGCCTTTGGATTCAAGTTTTTTGGTCAGCTTTTCGCCAACCGAACCATCCATGAGCTCGTAGGCTTGTTTGTCGGAAGAATACAGGAAGGGCAGGTCATTCAGAAGGAATGCGGATTCCATCTGAGCAACGACCGCATTGGTGATGATGCCGGCTTCCGCCAGGCCCATGCGCACGCCTTCCAGCAAGGCCTTTTCATCGCCCAGTTGCCGGTTGGGGTAGAACTGCACGTCAAAGGATTCGCCATGAGGACCGGCATCGAGAGCCGCCTTGAAGGCGCGTGCTCCAACAGCGTATGGGTCCTGCGGCCCATCGGTGGTGGTCCAGCCAAGTTTGATGACCTGCTTGTTCTGGGCCTGAACCGGCGCGATCAGCATCAAGCCGACCACGGCCGCGCACAAAGAAGTATTAAGCCATGATTTCATGTTCGTCTCCTGTAAACAAAATCTGGGGAAATGAGGCCGCTAATAATGCAGCTTCATTCCGACCAATAAAGCCGTGTTGGATTATCAACCAGCACAGCCTGCCGGCTCGCTTCATCGGGAAGCCAGTCGAATACGAGATCCACGAGATTACCGTCATTGGGCATGGGCCCGTGAATATTGGGATGAGGCCAGTCAGTCCCCCACACGGCCTGTGCAGGGTTGGCGTCCAGGAGGGCATCCACGAGCGGACGCACTTCCGGATACGCTGGCGCCTGAACCGACAGGCGGTAAGGCGCGGAAAGCTTCACCCAGGCCTGGCCTTCCCGCATCAGCGAAAGCAGGTTGGTGAAGCCAGCGCTATTGATGAGCTGGTCTGGGTCGGCGTGCCCGATATGGTCTACCACCACCGGCACACCGCGCTCGGCAATGCGGCCAGCCAGATCACCGATCTTGGACAGGTCGCCAAACAGCTGCACGTGCCAGCCATAGGGTTTGACCCTGTCGATGATATTGTTGATATCACTCGCCGTCGGCCCACCTGCAAACAGCACATTGATACGAGTGCCTTTGGTACCCAGCTGATGCCAACGCTCGATTTCCGCGTCAGTATTACTGGAATGCAGTACGGCAACGCCACGCAGCCAGCTGGAATTCTTGGCCATCAAGACTTCGTAGCTGGTGTGGTCAGCGCCATAGACACTGGGGTGCACCAGAACGGCGCGATCAATACCATAAGCTTCGCGCAACGCTTGATAATCCGCTTCCGTTGCCGGTGTCGGTTCATAGGTGGTCGTTTCTGCCAGGGGATAGACAGAAGTTGCTTCAAAAATATGAAAATGACAGTCGCACGTGCCAGCAGGCAAGCGCGCACGCGCGGGTTTCAATACGGTATCGAAGGGCGCATAGCTCATGAATGTGACCCCTCGTGAGCAGGTTTGCCGGAAACTCGCATCCCTGCGTACTGTCTCGCCGTGCCTGAAAGCCTCACGGTGAACTTCATCTGCTATCTCCTTGTGTGATTTCTGTAATTACCTGCATTCTTTGCCTGGATATTTAATCCTAGGATGACACCCGACAAGCCATCGTTGTTTGAACACCTGATCATCGATGATGCAATATCGATTCGGCGCCACCCTTTTAACGGATCATTATCAGAGCGTATTTCCGTCGAATGAATAAACAGGCGCTGCCGTTGAGGTACTCATTTGTTTTTATCCTTCACTGATTTAATACCGGGCGATAGCAGGCATTCCTGTTCATACCGAAGCATGGAAGCCTAACTGGCAGGCGCCTGCACTGCCCCTTGCAACGTACACCAATTGCGCTGGCTCGGGCCTTCATGTCGCGAAGTGACGTTATAGGACCATAGTAATAAGTAATTTTCAACGCAGATTCATAGGCACTTGGGGAAGAATTTCAGCCATTGAAACATTACATCGGGAGGAACTTACGACTTCAAGCATCCGAAACAATTTCATAATCCGAAAAACCCGTCATCATTACCATATTAGAAACGAATCCCGCATAGTGAAAACCCGCACATATTCCTCGCCGCCAAATGAAAAACATCTGTCCACATGAACGGTAAAGCGACCGTACGAATTTAATAAGTATGAACCAGGAAGCTCATGAACACGAGCATCTGATATAAGGATATGCCCCAGGAAAACCCTGACCGAAACAGCTTGAAATCCTTATGACGGGCGAGGCACGAAGAATTGATGATTCACGCGCATGGGAACATGGGTGAAATACGGCGATAGGGAATACAAGCGGCAGAAAGGAATGCGCCGACAACGACGCATCCCTTGCGCTCACGACCTATTCCGACGGCGTGAATTCGACCAGCAGTTCCTTTGATTCCACGATATCGCCCGGTTGAACGTGCACGACAGCCACGATGCCATCGCGCTCGGCACGTATCATGGTTTCCATTTTCATGGCTTCGATCAGCACCAGGGGATCGCCGGCTTTGATATGCTGGCCGACCTTGACCGCCACGCTGGACACCGAGCCCTGCATGGGCGCGCCTAC
>JBAYOJ010000254.1:0-4290 GCA_041678385.1 Burkholderiaceae bacterium
AAAGGCATGATGGCAGCGTCTGCCAAGGCCGGGCGTTCGCCAAACAGATAGGCCGAATAGGCCAGCCTGTCATCCAGCATTTTCAGCCATTGCCAGGCCGACTCACGATGGCTCATGGCGTCAGCGCCTTCGTAACGATCGGGATATTTGTAGCGGTCCAGGTCATGCTTGAAACCACCGTCGCATTCGCCTATCAGGGCCAGCATCTGCTCAAGCTCGCCCACTTCTGGTGCAAGCCAGCCTTGAGGGTCATGACGCGACAAGGCCCACAACATAATGTCCAGACTCTGTTCGAGGATACGGCCATCTGCCAAAACCAGGACGGGTACAGTGCCCTTGGGTGAAGCCTGCAACAGCTCGGCAGGCTTGTCGCGCAAAACGACTTCTCGCAGTTCACATTGCGTACCGCTGACTGCCAAAGCCAGCCTGGCCCGCATGGCATAAGGGCATCGGCGGAAGGAATAGAGTATGGGCAGCATTCAGGCTTCCGGCGCAGCACCCTTGCCAGCCTTGATGCTACGTTGGGCGGCGCCTGCCCTGCGGGCGGCAAGCTTGGCTTCGCGCACGGCCTTGGCGCGGGCCAATGCCTGGGCCTTGGCCTGCTTTTTCAGTTCCACACGCTCACCGATATGGCGCTCTGCGCGTTCCCGGGCCAGTTCCACCTGGCGCTGACGTTCGGCAAAACGCTGTTTCTGCTCTTCGCTGTGTTTGTCATGGCAATGTTCACAGCTGACACCTTCAACGAATTGCGGCGACTGCCTGTCCTGCGCACTTAATGGCATGCGGCAGGCCCGACAGAATTCGTACTCGCCCGGTTCCAGACCGTGGCCGACAGACACCCGCTCATCAAAAACGAAACACTCGCCTTCCCAGAGGCTGCCTTCCGCAGGCATGGTTTCCAGATACTTGAGAATGCCCCCTTCCAGATGGTAGACCTCGTCATAGCCCAGGGAACGCATATAGGCGGTGGATTTTTCGCAGCGTATGCCCCCCGTACAGAACATGGCCACCTTGCGCTTGTTATGCAATACGCCGCCTTGTTCGCGTTGCGCTTTGATCCATTCGGGAAACTCGGTAAAACTGGCTGTTTCCGGGTTGATGGCATTGGAAAAAGTACCGATGCGGTATTCGTAGTCGTTTCGTGTGTCGACGACGACGACTTCCGGGTCGTTGATGAGCTCGTTCCAGTCTTCGGGCTTTACGTAGATGCCTGCCATCGTTTCCGCATGGATATTGGGAACCCCCATGGTGACGATCTCGCGTTTGAGCTTGACCTTCATGCGATAGAACGGCATACGGGGAGCCCAGGATTCCTTGTGGACGAGCTGGGCCAGGCGAGGGTCGGCCCGCAAATAGGCAAGCACTGACCGGATACCGGACTCAGTGCCGGCAATCGTGCCATTGATGCCTTCTTCCGCAAGCAGCAAAGTCCCCTTCACGCCCTGCGCTTCACAATGTGCCAGCAAAGGCTCGCGCACTTCGCGGAAGTTGGGCAGATGGACGAATTTATAGAGGGCGGCAACAAGGAAATCGGCCATGGTATAACCTGATATCTTTTATTCAGAACACCCTCCATTCTATCGCGCCGGCCATGGATTCAGTCACACAAGCTGTGCTTGGCGCCGGTATCGCGGGCGCCATGATGGGCCACCGCCATGGCCGCAAGGCTGTGCTTGCCGGCGCAGCGCTTGCCACGCTCCCCGACCTCGACATATTGATCGACTACGGCGACCCTTTATCGCAAATGATCAATCATCGCGGCTTTTCCCATTCCCTGTTCGTGCTGACAGGGCTGTCCTTCGTGCTGGCCTGGCTGGCCAAGCGCATCCGTCTGCACAAAGACGGCCGGGAATACGGGCGGCTGCTGCTGACAATATGGCTGATTCTCTTCACCCACCCCCTACTGGACGCCTTCACCAGCTACGGCACCCAACTATGGTGGCCCCTGCGCCCGACACCGGCCAGCTGGTCCAGTGTCTTCATCATTGATCCTTTCTATACCGTCCCGCTGGCGTCGGGGGTGCTCATCGCCCTTGTCATCGGGCTGCGCCCTGCGATGCGCCGCGCTTTGGCGTATCTGCTGTTTATTGGTGCCGGCTACCTATTGGCCTCGCTCGCCGCCAAACAGTGGGCGGAACAACGCGTCCATGGCATGCTGGTGGACCAAGGGTATCGGCCGGCAGCAATGTTCTCTGTCCCCCAGCCGCTGAACATCGTGCTTTGGCGCGTGGTCGCCCGCCTTGAAGATGGCAACTTCATTGAAGCCGTCACAGGCATGCTGGATGACAGGCCACCCGAATTCATTGGATTCCCTTCGAATGCCGGCCTGGGCGCCGCGCTGAGCCCGCGCGATGGCATTGAGGGGCTGCGCTGGTTCACCGGTGATTGGCTGCGTTACGACAATATAGAAGGTCAATTGGTTGTGTCCGACCTGCGCATGGGCATAGGCACAGGGCATTATTCATTCCGCTTTCTAATCGGCAAGCAAGACCCTGCCACCCGCCAATGGCAGGCTGTCACGCCTGAATACTGGCAGGGCGGCCCTGCAGGGCGCGATATGGCTGCCTTGAACCAGACCTTGCGACGCATTTGGCAGACGGGCTCACCCTTGCCACTGGCCATGTGGAACCAGCGCATGACCCTGCCCTGACATCGAAGGCTTCGCCGGGATGTACTGATAGGCAAATCAATTGGAAAGTCATTCACGCGTCATTTTTCCTGGGGATAATGGCGTCATGACTGAAACCACATCACAATTCCCCACAGCGGCCGAAGCCATGCTGGAACGGGCCGGGCAAGTGCTTGAACTGACCCGGCGGGAATGGCGACCTGTCGAACGTCCCCTGAGGCGGCCGGCACGCGCCAGACGCGAACATGCTCATTACGGTTACGATCAAGGTTTCCCCGCCGAAATGATGCATGAAGCCCATGGATTCCAACGACCATCACATTATTGAAACCCGTATCCGCAGCGTAGCGGCCTACGAGGGCAGCTTTCTGAAAGTACGGCGCGATGATGTGGGCCTGCCAAATGGCGGCCAAGCCATACGTGAATACATCGTGCACCCCGGTGCCGTAGTTGTCATCGCAATGCTGGATGATGATCATGTCGTGATGGAACGCCAATACCGCTACGCCGTACAGCGCGTGATCACTGAATTCCCGGCGGGGAAGCTAGACCCAGGCGAAAACCCTTTGGCCTGCGCCCAACGCGAATTGCTGGAAGAAACGGGCTACACCGCCAGCGAATGGCAGCATGCGGGCGACATGCACCTGGCTGTCGGCTACTCAGACGAAATCCTTCACATCTTTTTTGCACGCGGCCTGAAAGCCGGCCCGGCAAAACTCGACCCTGACGAATCCCTGGAAGTCGTGATCATGCAGGCCGATGATGTGCTGCAGGCCTGCCGCGATGGCCGCATCACAGATGCCAAGTCCCTGAGTTGTGCCCTGTGGCTGCAGAACGTGCGTGACGGCCGGTGGGCCTTGTAAAAGGCACGGCCGGCGTCAATCTTCATCAAGATGAAAGGCGTGCAACACCCGATGTGCCAATGGCGCCAACACCACGCCCAAAGTAGCGGCAAAGACCAGGCTCACGTAAGCGCCATAAAACGCAAAAAACACCTTGCCGGCAAAGGTCTTGGGAAAAAGCATAGGGCCTATGCCGCCAGCAATGAGGCCGGCATTCAACGCCGCATCATGCCAACCCACGCCCTCTTCCAGCCAGATCGTGCCCAGCACGCCGATAACGAGGGATATAACAATGAACACCATGGCCAGCAAAATATGCCAGAACATGCGCCAAGCGAACTGACGCCGGCTGATCAGGGCCTCGCCACGCGATTCGTACATAGTTAACCCGCTCTAAGAAAGAACACGACATCGGCATGAAGGGCGCTATGCACGAAGCTTAATGCCACACTTCAGCCACCCATGAACAGCGGCAATGATAGTCGATAGGCGGGGAAAAGAGTGCTTGGGGGGGCTGGGGCTGGGCGATGTGGGGTGTTTGAGTTGGGGACGGGTGGGAGCGTCTTGGATCGGGGCGCTGTGTCCACCTCGGCGCCTGCATGCGCCTCGGATTCGCTAGGCATATGACAGTCCGCAGTGGACTGTCATATGTCCGAGCTTATCCACCTCGGGCCTGCATGCCGCTCGGATAAATCCGGCGCGGGAGCGTCTTGGATCGGGGCGCTGTGTCCACCTCGCGGCCTGCATGCCGCTCGGATTCGCTAGGCACAGTACAGTCCGCAGTGGACTGTACTGTGTCCGAGCTCATCCACCTCGGGC
>JBAYOJ010000255.1:0-4287 GCA_041678385.1 Burkholderiaceae bacterium
CCTTGCGTACAAAGGCAACCAGTTCACCAAGCTGCTGCTCATCAGTGGCGGGAGGCAAGATCAACATGGCATGAGGAAAGGCGTTCTTGAGCGCGGTAGCCAGGGGAAACAACTGTTCCGGTCCGGCGGCTTCGCCATGCAGCAACACGAACAGCAAGCCCGGCTTTGTTTCTTTGGGGATAAAAGCAAGCGTGGCGGAAAAATCAATATCTGTCATGAACATAACCTCGGATTGGATCCGATTTTACTTGATCCTCACCTCAATTATGATAAGCTAGTAATTAATTACTATCTTTAAGGAATAACTGTGGATTCACGGCCCAAACATCTTCCCGCCGATCAGCGCCGCATCGTGACAGTCGAGGCCGTGCTGGAACTGGCCGGTGCCCAGAATCCCAGCGACATCACGACAGCAGCCATTGCTAAGCAGATGGAATTGACCCAAGGGGCGCTGTTCCGACACTTCCCGAATAAAGAAGCCATCTGGGCGGCAGTCATGACATGGGTCTCGGAACGCCTGTTGGCCCGAATCGACCGCTCCGCTCAGGGCATCAAGTCTCCGTTGGTCACCATGGAAGCGATGTTCATGAGCCACATTGAGTTCGTCGCTGAACACCCCGGGGTGCCCAGGATCCTTTTCGGGGAACTGCAGCGCGCCGAAGCCACACCTGCCAAACTTATCGTACAGACGCTGCTTCAGCACTATGGCCAGCGCCTGCAGCGGCTCATTGAACAAGGCAAAGCTGAAGGCGAACTCTCCTCCCGGCTGGACCACGAAGCTGCGGCAACGCTGTTCATCGGCACCATTCAGGGCTTGATCATGCAGTCACTGCTAACTGGGAACATGGAGCAGACCCGCCTCAATGCCCCGAGAGTATTTGCGATTTATCGGCGCGGCATCGCTGCGGATGCGCAATGAAGCGGTCGCCTTTACAAGGACGCATCCTGGCGTTGTTGGCCATCAGCATTCCCCTGGCGGCGATTTTCTTCTATGTCGGTCTGCGGTCCGGTCCCTTGGCGCCGATTGCGGTAACGGTCGCAACAGTAAAAACCCAGAAGCTTGCGCCGGCCCTATTCGGGATCGGCACGGTAGAGGCGCGCCACACATATCGAATCGGGCCTACGTTCGCAGGGCGGCTGAAACGGTTGGACGTGCACGTCAATGACCGCGTCCAGGCCGGTCAGGTGCTGGGCGAGATGGATCCCGTCGACCTCGATGACCGGATCCGATCACAAGACTCCGCATTCAGGCGGTCGGAAGCCGCATTGCGTGAAGCCACGGCGCGCCATGCCTATACACAAACCCAGGCGGAACGTTACAAGCAGCTCTTCGCGGCCCGCTCGACCAGCGAGGAAACGCTTTTCACCCGACAGTATGAATTGCAGATCGCCGAAGCAGCCCTTATGGCCGCCAGAGAAGACGTCGCCCGTATCCGCGCCGACCGCGAGGCTCTGCAGGCACAGCGCAACAGCCTGCGTCTGATTGCGCCCGCAGATGGCGTGGTAGTGCTGCGCGAGGCCGATCCCGGTACAACGCTGGTGGCGGGCCAAGCAGTGGTGGAAATCATCGCCCCCCACAGCCTTTGGATCAATGCGCGTTTTGACCAGATCAGCGCCTTGGGACTCGCGCAGGAACTGCCGGCGCAGATCGTTCTGCGCTCGCGTGGGGAAGCCGCCCTTCCTGGCCGCGTATTGCGCGTGGAACCCAAGGCCGATGCGGTCACCGAAGAAACACTGGCCAAAGTGATCTTCGATTCCATTCCCCTGCCGCTGCCGCCCCTTGGCGAGCTGGCGGAGATCACGCTGGCTCTCGACCCGCTCCTCGAAACCCCGGTCCTGTCCAATGCCGCCATAAGATTCGAAGACGGCAAGGCCGGCGTCTGGAAGCTTATCGAAGGCAGCCCGCGCTTCACCCCGATCAAACTCGGCGCCTCCGATCTTGATGGCCTGGTTCAGGTGCTCGAAGGTCTTGATATCGGCGATCAGGTTGTGCTCCATAGCGAAAGCGCACTAAGAGCGAAGAGCCGTATTCATGTGGTCGATTTCATTCAGAAGGCGCAGCAATGATCAGCCTGGCTGGCCGCGATATCCTCCATGCTTGGGGAAAATTCGTCTTCACCGGCGTCGGGTTGGGCCTCCTGATCGGCGTAACTCTGATCATGGCAGGCGTGTACCGGGGTATGGTGGACGATGGCAAGGCCTTACTCGATAACAGCGGCGCCGACCTATGGGTAGTGCAAAAAGACACCTTAGGCCCCTACGCAGAATCTTCCAGCATCAACGACGACACTTATCGCAGCATCCTCGCCATGCCAGGTGTGGCTCAGGCCGCGAACGTCACCTATCTGACCATGCAGGTACGCAAAGACGGGACGGACGTACGAGCCATGGTGGTCGGTATCGCCCCCGGCGGGCCGGGGGTGACTCCCGGGTGGCCTCTTTATCTGGTTGCAGGCCGCCAGATCACCCGCAGCCACTACGAGGCGGTAGCCGACGTCGCTTCAGGATTCAAGCTGGGCGATCACATCATCATCCGGCGCAATCACTATACCGTCGTTGGTCTGACCCGCCGCATGGTGTCTTCAAGCGGGGATCCGATGATTTTCATTCCGCTGAAGGACGCCCAACAAGCGCAATTCCTTAAAGATAACGATGCAATCTGGCAAAACCGGCGGCGCACACGGGCCAACCCCGCGTTCGATCGGCCCGGCACTCCCGGCCTGCTCGATGCCGTAATCGACTCGCAAAGCACCAACGCCTACGTCAATGCCGTGCTCGTCACGCTGAAACCGGGGCATGCGCCGGACGAAGTGGCCGAAGCCATTCAGCGCTGGAAGCGCCTGACGGTTCACACCCGGTTCCAGATGGAAGACATCCTCATCGGCAAGCTGATTGCCACCTCTGCCCGACAGATCGCCATGTTCCTCGTAATCCTGGCCATCGTCAGTGCGGCGATCGTCGCTTTTATCATTTATTCCTTGACGATGGACAAGATCCGCGAGATCGCGGTCTTGAAGCTCATCGGCACGCGCAACCAGACCATCGCCTCGATGATTATGCAACAGGCTCTGGCGCTGGGCGTAATTGGTTTCGTCGTAGGCAAGATCACTGCCACTTTCGCAGCGCCCCTGTTTCCCAAATATGTTCTGTTGATGCCACTTGACTCCATCGTGGGTTTCCTGGCCGTGTTGATCATCTGCGTGATGGCCAGCATCGTTGCCATCCGCATGGCGCTCAAAGTCGATCCAGCTGAAGCGGTAGGGGGCTGAGATGAACGGCAAAGGCGTGCGCATCGAAGGCTTGAGAAAACGTTATGGTGACGGGGACACGGCGGTCGACGCCTTGAAGAATGTGGACATGCTGGTAGCGCCGGGCGAGGTGGTCGGACTCATCGGCCCTTCCGGGTCAGGGAAAAGCACCTTGCTCAAATGTCTGGGCGCTGTGCTCGATCCGACCGGCGGGCGCATGACTTTAGGCGACGAAGTGATCTTTGATGATGGCTGGAAGGTGCGCGACCGGCGCGCGCTGCGGCGCGACAAGATCGGTTTCATCTTTCAGGCGCCCTATCTGATTCCATTTCTGGACATCACTGACAACGTAGCGTTATTGCCGATGCTCGCAGGCACAAGAAATGAGTTGTCGCGGGCGCGGGCGCTGGAGCTACTCACTGCACTGGATGTACAGCACCGGGCCTTGGCCATGCCTTCTCAGCTTTCCGGCGGTGAACAGCAGCGGGTCGCCATCGCGCGCGGGCTGGTCAATCGCCCGCCGGTGATTCTGGCCGATGAACCCACCGCTGCACTGGATTCCGAACGCGCCATGGCGGTCATCCGCATACTCAACGAGATGGCGCGCAAATATGAAACTGCCGTCATCGTCGTTACCCACGATGAAAAAATCATCCCGACCTTCAAGCGTCTCTACCATATCCGAGATGGCGTGACCCATGAAGAAATGGGTGAAGGGCGAAATTTCGCGTAAATCATTCAAGGAATTCCCCATGCTCACGAATTCGACCAAAGAGGACGGAAAAGCTCGCACGGGAAGGCGCAGGCACAGTGCCGTATTCCTGATCATGATCGCCCTGGCTACCGTCGGGCTGGCTGGTTGCGCCGTCGGCCCCGACTTCGAGCGGCCGAAAACGCCGGATGTGGCCCACTACACCACCGGACCCGCCCTCACTCAAACATCGTCCTCCCCTGCACAGTTCGGCAATGGACAGCGCCTGGTAGAAGGGCTTCCGATCGAAGTGCAATGGTGGCGGGAACTGGGCTCGATCAAACTGGA
>JBAYOJ010000256.1:0-4258 GCA_041678385.1 Burkholderiaceae bacterium
CTGGCGCCAGTGATTGTGCTGGGGGGGATCTACGGGGGCATCTTCACGCCGACGGAAGCGGCCGCTGTCGCCTGCCTGTACAGCTTCATTGTCGGTGTCTTCATCGAGAAAGAGCTCAAGCTCAGCGCCATCCCTGAAGTCATCGTACGAGCCATGAAGGTCAGTGCCATTGTCATGGGTATCGTGGCGGTGTCTGGCGGCTTGGGCGTGTTGGTTGCACAAGAGCAGCTTGCTACCCGGCTGGCGGCCTTTCTGGCCGCCTCGATACACGATCAATGGATCATGCTGATGATCCTGAATCTGGGCTTTTTCCTGCTGGCGGCCGTCATGGACGAAATCGCGCTCATGCTGATTTTCGGGCCCATGCTGATTGCCATTGGCAACCAATTTGGCATTGATCCCATCCATTTCGGTGCAATGATCGTCACCAACGTAGCCATTGGCATGGCTTCACCGCCTATCGGTTATTGCCTGTTCGTGGGCACGGCCATCAGTGGTGAAAGCCTGTTATCAGTGGCCAGGCAGATCTGGCCCCAGATTATGATGATGCTGGTGGTGCTGATACTGGTGACGTATGTCCCTGCGTTCTCGCTGGCGTTGGTCGGTTAATGGGGGCGCTGGCGGGCGCGACGCTAGAAGCCGTACAGTCGTGCAGGGTTGTCGACCAGGATCCTGTTTCTGGTCTTTTCGTCAGGCACCCATTCCGCCAGCAGGTTGCGCAAGATTCCGGCGTCCGGCATCGGGTCGCTTGCCACATGTGGCCAATCGCTGCCGTAGACCAGCTGGTCGGGTGCCGCATCGACCAGTGCCTGGGCCCATTCCGTCACATCGGGGTAGGGCGCGGCCAGGGTGCTGACCCGATAGGCGCCTGAAAGTTTTGCCCACCAGCCATGGTCTGTCATCAGATGTTTCATCGCTAGAAAGGCCGGGTGCGAAATACCCAGACTGACGGGCATATGGCCCATGTGGTCCACCACCACAGGTAGCGTCAATTTCTGCAACCGTGGCATCAGATCGGGAAACTGACGCGCGTCGACAAGCAGTTGCAAGTGCCAGCCCATATCCTTGATCTTGCCGGCCAGGGTTTCCATGGCATCAAAGCCAATGCCCCCGCCAAAGAGGACATTCAGACGCAGGCCGCGTACACCTGCATCGTGCATTGCCGTGAGCTCCTGTTCCGAAACCTCGGGCGATACGACCCCGATGCCTCGCAGCTTATCGGGATGCCGGCGCAATACTTCAAGCATGTAGCGATTGTCTGTGCCATACACGCTGATCTGTACCAGGACACCGCGTTCCATGCCGGTGGAAGCCAGCATGTGAAGGTAGTCGGCTTCGGGTGCGGGCACAGGCGTGTAGCTTCGGTTGTCGACCACGGGATACTCGCTTGAGGTCGTGGACACGACGTGGGCGTGGGTGTCGCAGGCGAGTGCCGGCAAAGCGAATGTGGAAGGGGTGAAAGCCCGATCCGGCGTCAGGCATAAGGGCGCTTCGGGCGTTGCGATATAAGTCATGCTGATGGCCTCTTGAAGTGGATGTTCGACGTGCAGATGAGGGCGTTGCCAGGTCCAACGATACCGCAGTTTCTGCCCGCATTGCCGCTTCGCGCAGGTCGGGTAAGATCGCGGCTGGGAGAACTCAAGGGGCCAGACGGCCCTGACAAGAGGAGCACGATATGAGCGTAGAACGCCGTCCGCCGCTGCGGGCGGAATATCAAGCCTTTCACGAAATGGCGACACGTTGGGCCGACAATGACAACTATGGCCACATGAACAATGTGGTGCACTACGCGCTTTTCGATACGGCAGTCAATCATTGGCTGATCAAGCACGCGGGGCTGGATATCCATTCCAGCCCGGTGGTCGGGCTGGTCGTTGAAAGTGGCTGCCGGTATTACAGTGAAATGGCGTATCCCGATGTCGTTACGGCCGGCCTGCGGGTGGGGCGCCTGGGTAACAGCTCGGTGGTCTACGAGGTGGCTCTCTTCCGCAATGACGAAGAAACCGCTGCTGCCAGCGGCTTCTTCACCCATGTGTATGTCGACCGTGCATCCCGGCGGCCGCAGCCCCTGAGTCATGAATGGCGCAGGGCGCTGGAAACCTTGCTTCCCGCAGCCGGGCATCAGTCTTGATTGGCTCAGAGGCAAGCCCATTTCCGCAATAAAGGCCGCGCCGCTTCGCCTACGCGGCATCCCATAGAGGCAGCCTTGCGATTGGCTGCTGAAATGATGCCGTCCATGTAGATGGAACGGGCATCGCCGATGCGGGCAGACGCCGCTGAAACGGTGAAAGCGGCAATCCCGCGTTCGTCGAGTGCCGGCAGGCGTGTGTAGCCGGCATCCTCCATGCCGCCGCCGGCGTCGCTGAATACGGCAGCGTAGCCGTCAGTGCGCAAAGCCATGGCGGGCTTGCCGCCCACAAGGGCGCCGTGCGAGGCCGTCACAATGATCTGGCCGCTGTCTTCAGGCCCGACCAGTGACGCTGAATCAAGCAGGATGATGCGGCGGCGCCCGCCTTCCACGGTTTCTTCCGTGCGGGCTTCTTCCAGCGGTTCGGGTGTTGTAGGCTGCCAGGGGGCCTGGGTCAGGTATTCGGCCGCTTGCCGGCATTCCATGCCAACGACAACGCCCGCGTTCAAGGCGAGCAGGTTGGCATGGCTGACGCGGCCGCGGGCGAGCATGTCGTCGGAATCCCCAATGCGGCACGAGGTACTGGCGACCGTGGCCGCCGCCACGCCCAGGCTTTGCAGGTAGGCCAGTGAGGCAATGCCGGCTTCGTCCTTGCCGACGCCGGCATCATGCAGTACCACGGCGCGGACCTGCCCCTTGGCCGCGCAATAGCCAGGGTAAAGGCCACCATGCGAGCCCGAAACAATCACCGCGCCCGCCGCGTCGGCCGGCAGGGTGGTAATGGTGGGTGCTTGCAATACCGGCACTTTGTTGTCTGTAGGGTGGTCGGTCGTCATCCAGAGAGTTCCTCGTTTCTGATGGGGAAGTTGATGTGTGAGATTGCGGATCACCTGTTTGGCCTATTCAAGCTTTATACCTGACGGAAGGCTGGGGCGGTGGCGTGGTATGCCGATGCGCCAATCTTTCCGCTGTACGGGAAGGCGATCGCGTTCTACCATAGGCCGTGTGCCGGGCAGGGCCTGCCGTGCCCGGACACAAAAGCAACAGGGTTGGGCCCCAGGTATGCCAGCCCTCCAAGAAGGCATTGTGCATCGGGCCCGCAAGCCATAATAAGGAGGAGTCTTCAATGAAAATCGGCCGTCTGGTTTCCGCGCTTGGGTTTGCTGCAGTCGCATCATTGGTTTTTTCACCCATCGCTGCGGCAAACTACCCCGAAAAACCCGTCAGGCTGGTAGTCCCCAACCCGCCTGGGGGCACCACTGACATTCTTGGCCGGCTGATTGCCGATCAGCTATCCAAGGAATTGAATCAGACCTTTGTGGTTGAAAACCGTGCCGGGGCAGGTGGCGCCATTGCCGCGCAGAACGTCATGGGTGCGGCGCCTGATGGCTACACATTGATCATGGGCAATATCAACTCGCATATGATCAATTCCGCCGTGCGTTCGCAGCTTCCCTATCATCCCACCCGTGATTTTGCGCCCATCACGATTATTGGCTCAACGCCCAACGTCCTGGTGGCCCACCCTGACTTCCCCGCGAAGAGCGTTCAGGAACTGATCCAGCTTGCCAAGCAGAAGCCGGGGTCCTTGAGCTTCGGGTCGACCAGCGCGGGCGGTTCGCCCCATATGAGCGGTGAACTTTTCAAATCGATGGCCGGTCTGGAAATCCTGCATGTTCCTTATAAGGGGGCGAGCCCTATGCTGACTGATCTGGTCGGGGGGCAGATTCCCATCGGCTTCGATAACCTGCCGTCATCGCTGCCGCTGATCAATTCGAACAAGCTGCGCGCACTAGCCGTCACGACCACGACGCGCTGGGAAGGGACTCCCGACATTCCCACCATGGCTGAAAGCGGCCTGCCGGGTTACGAGGTTGCTGCCTGGTTTGGCATGTTTGCGCCCGCGGGAACGCCGGACGAAGTCCTGGACGTGCTTCATTCAGCCATCAAGAAGAGCCTGGATCGCGAGGACGTCAAAAAGCGCTTGTTCGAGCTCGGTGCCGTACCCGGTGGGCTTTCACGCGCAGACTTCAAAACGCAGATTGAAGATGGCATTGAAATGTGGACCAAGGTCGTAGACAGCGCCGGACTACGCATAGATTAAAAATAAAAATGAAAAAAAGGGGGACA
>JBAYOJ010000257.1:0-4256 GCA_041678385.1 Burkholderiaceae bacterium
CACATTGATCCAGCCGCTTTCCAGGGATTCCTGGTCGCGCCGCACAGACCGCCTGCTGCGCCAGCTGCGCCAGCGTTCGGGCCTTTCACCCACCCATGAAAAAAGCCGCAACACAAAATGAAGAATGGCAAACACAGCGACCAGCAACAGCACGGCCAGCGTGAGGGACAGCTCGATACGCCACGGCTGAGCCACGATCACCACATTGCCGCTGTGTTCGCGCAGCACCAGGGCCAGCGCGACGGCGGCCGCGAATACGACGATGGTCCAGAACCAGGTACGCATGGATCAACCCTCCGCCCGGGTAGCTGCAGATGGCTGCGAAACCGGAGCCTCATCAGAGCTGGAGGCTGCCCCCGTGCCCGGCTCGGAGCTGGGCGGCTGTGCAGCGCCATCGCCAGGGGTATTCTGGCCGGCTGTCGCATTGTTTGCGGGGGCGTTGCCGCTAGCGGCGCCCATATCGCTTTGAGAGCCCGCTTCCTCAGCACTCGTCTCGGCGCCATTCGCTTCGGCGCCATTCGCTTCGGCGCCGTTAACGTCGGCGGCAGCTGGCTCGGCCCTGATTACTTCTGCGGTTTCGGCGCCCGTGCCCGCTTGCCCATTGGCAGAGGCGGGATCCGTACCGTGGAACAAACGTGTTTGCGCTTCCCGCAGGGCATCCAGCGCACGCAAGGTGTTGTCCACCGTGGGCAGTTGAGCGTCGATGGAAATGTCGGCCATACTACGCGCCAGTCGCAAGGCCTTGCGGGTGAGTGGAGAGGCTTCGTCGTAACGGGTTTCGATAGCGCGCACAACCGCTACGGTTTCCGCCTGCCAGACTTGCGGCTGACGCATCATCAGAGCCAGCTGAGCCGTCATGATGCGGGTACGAAGATTCTCGCGGAATCGCGCAGCCTGATCGGGCGACATGAGCAGCGCACTATGGTCGTCGACCCTCCTGACATCAATGAACTGACCCAAATCTTCGCGCAGGGAACCCCAGGCATCGCTGGACCATCTGCGCGTAGTATCCCAAGCCTCTTCCCACCAGGCGCCTTCCGGCTCGGCCGCTGGCGGCACAGTGGGGGCGGGATGTTCGCGGGATGTGGTGTCTTCAGCCTGGCCGGTACGCCGTGCTGCTTCGTCGGGCATGATCAAAGGGGCTTCCGACAACAGTACAGCTAGTTCTTCGAGCTGACGGGAAAATGCGCCTACGTCAATGGTGGACGCAGCCCGCAGGCGGTCGAGATCGCCATTCACGGTTTGCAACAGCGATGCAAGCGCCGGCCGATTGGCGCGCGCCAGCTGCGCCTGCGCCGACTCAAGTGCCACGATGGCGTTGCGCACATTGCCGCCCAGTTCGAGCTGTTGCTGAGCAATGGTGGCCAGATGATCAATGTCGTTCAGCAGCACGAGCTCGGAACCCCGGTCGGTCATAGTGCGCAGGGCTTCATCGAGATCGCGGATGATGGCAGCGGACTCGTCGACCTGCCCACGCAAAGTGTCGATGCGGGCTTGTTGATCGCGCAACTGATTGAGCGCTTCCTGAATCTGTTTGTCAGCCTGGCTGGCCGTGCTTTCGCCGGATGCCAGCCTGGTACTTATTTGAGCCTGGGCATCCTGAACCTGGCCCTGGCGCAGCCATAAAGCCCCGGAAAGCCCGGCCGCGACCAGAGCCAGCACCAAGGCAACGGGAGCCAGTACGGACCGCCCGCCCTTGCCTGCATCAGAACGCGCTGCCGAAGCCGACGCTGCCGTGCCCTTCTTGTGGGCTGGCGTTGTAAGAACAGAAGTCTGGGAACTGGCTCGGTCGCCTTGCGAAGTTTCAGTTTTCTTGTCAGTCATGGCCGGATTGTAAACCTATGGTTTTGCCGCTGATGTCGCCACGGCTTGAATCGCCTGAACAATGGAATCGTCATCGGGCATGCAGAGTTCGAACCTTCGGACATCCTTGACCGGCTTCGATGCCAGCACCGATTGTAGCGTCGCACCGATACGTTCGTGGATTACGATAAAAGTTGCTTCCCACCAGGCCCCGGACGGTTGCAACTCATCAAGCCGGCGCGCGACTTCCTGAACCCCTTCACTGCTGGTCAACAGGAATACGCAGTGCGTCGGCACAGACAGTGCAGAAACCAGCGCAGAAGACGCAGCGGCAGACCACACTGCCGGCACTCTTTCGTAGACAGGCAGAAAATCGACATGAACGCCCCGCCCCCGCAAGGTCTGCCCCAACCATTCACGGCCGTGAGAGCCCCGCACGACCAGAACCCGCCTCAAAAGCAGATTTTTTTCCTGCAGAATGGCAAGCAGCGCCTCAGAGTCCTGGGCCTGTGCATCGACGGGTGGATGAATAATGCAGGCTTCCGGCACGACGCCGGATCGGCGCAAAGCGCCTGCACTGGCGGCCCCAACGGTGGCCGCTACCGTGCCTGCCGGCCATGGGCCGGCCCCGCTCAGGCCCAGCAACTGCAGATAGCGCAGGGCGGCGTAACGACTGACGAAGACCACGACATCGTAGTCGCCTGGCTGGAACACGACGGGTGGCGTCAATGGAAGAAGCTCGAGAGCAGGCAATTCGTGAACGCCCATGCCGAGTTCACGCAAGCGCGCCGGAACGGAGCCATTACGGCCCCGGGGGCGTGTCAGGAATACCTGCAGGGACGGGCTGCCGCGCTTCACGGCCTTGAAGGCGCTCAGGCCGTGGGCGGCAACAGACGCGCCAGCATGGCGTCTGCCCCCTGATCAAGCAGCTGCCGCGCGGCGGTTTCACCCAGCGCGAGGGCGTGCGCAGGATCGCCGGATTGATGGCTGCGCACGATACGACTTCCGTCGGGCTCTGCCACCAGCGCGTCGATGCTTAGCATGCCTTTGTCCAGTTGGGCATAGGCCGCCAGGGGTACCTGACAGGAACCACCCAGCACGCGCGAAACCGCCCTTTCGGCCAACGAGCAGGCCGCTGTTTCGGCGCACACCAGGGGCTGCAACCAGCCCGCAAGTTCGTTTCGGGATTCCAGGATTTCAATACCGAGCGCCCCCTGCCCCGCCGCCGGCAGGCTGACGGAGGGATCCAGCAGACTGCCGATGCGCTGTTCGAGGCCCAAACGGCGCAAACCGGCTGCCGCCAGAATGATCGCGTCGTATTCGCCCTTGTCCAGCTTGCCCAGGCGCGTGTCCAGATTGCCCCGCAACGGCTTGACGACAAGCTGCGGGTAGCGGGCGCGCAGCTGTGCTTCGCGCCGCAGGCTGGACGTGCCAACCACTGCGCCGGCCGGAAGATCATCCAGCCCCGCGTACTGATTGGAAACAAAGGCGTCGCGAGGGTCATCGCGTTCCATGACGACCGGCAGGCTGAAAGGGCTCTGCAGATCGACCGGGACATCCTTGAGGGAGTGCACGGCAAGATCGGCCCTGCCGTCTAGCAGGGCCGTTTCGAGTTCCTTGACGAACAGCCCCTTGCCGCCCACTTTGGACAGCGTGCGGTCAAGGATCTGGTCGCCCCGGGTTGTCATCTTCAGCAGAACCACTTCACAGGAAGGGTAAAGGGCCTGAAGCCGCGCCTGCACGTGTTCAGCCTGCCATAAGGCAAGCCGGCTGGCGCGGGTGGCAATCACAAGCCTGGAAGGTGCGGACATGATGACCCTCACCCTGCCAGGTAGCTGAAAAGAGCGGCCAGCACGATGCCGACGATGGCCAGTATGCCCAGCCCCTGCAGCAGTGACAGCCCTTTTTCAGGCTTGTTGTGATCGGAAGACTTAAACAGACTCATTGAGTTCGCCTCGCTTGGCATCCCTGCGCGATGCCAGCCATTTACCCAGGCCAACAACGAACAGCGCGCCAATGACTTCAGCCGCAATCTTGACCGCTGTGCTGACTTCGCCGATCTGGTCGACAACAAAGACGTCGGTCACTATCATGCCGCCCGCGATCCAGCCCAGCAGAGCAGCCCCGAAGGTGACGACCAGCGGAAAGCGGTCGATAAGTTTGAGCACCAGTGTACTACCCCAGATGATGATGGGCACGCTGACGATCAGGCCGAAGATCACGTAGTAGAGCTGATGATCGGGGTTGGTGTTCTGAGCTGCACCGGCAATGGCGATCACGTTGTCGAGGCTCATGACCAGGTCGGCAATCAGAATGGTCTTGACCGCGCTCCAGATGGAGGTACCGCTGGTGACATTGCCGTGAGCGTCTTCGTCGGGAAGCAGCAGTTTGACGCCGATCCATACCAGCAACAGGCCACCAACCAGTTTCAGGAAGGGGATATCAAGCAGAAC
>JBAYOJ010000258.1:0-4255 GCA_041678385.1 Burkholderiaceae bacterium
CTATATCAGCGAAAAGAAGGATCAGGTTTTTGCGGGCCTGAAGAAGAACCAGAAGATCACGGCGGAAAATATCCCCGCCGCGACGCAATTGTTCACCCCGCACTGGATCGTTCGCTACCTGGTGGAAAACTCGCTGGGGCGGTTGTGGCTGCTGAACCGTCCGCAGTCCGGGCTGGCGGCGAAGATGGACTATTACATCGCGCCGGAAGAGCCAGAGACGGACTTCCTGAAGATCACCCGGCCCGAGGATATCCGCATCTGCGATCCGGCCTGTGGCTCGGGCCATATGCTGACCTATGCCTTTGACCTGCTCTATGAAATCTATGCCGAGGAAGGCCATGACGCGGCCGAAATCCCGGGCCTGATCCTGAAGCACAATCTGACCGGCATCGAGATTGATGATCGCGCCGGGGCGCTGGCGGCCTTTGCGCTGTCGATGAAGGCAGCGGCAAAGCTGGGGCGGCGGCGGTTCCTGCGGATGGAAGACAAGCCCGACATCGCCGTGCTTCAAGATGTGCGCTTCACGCCTGCCGAGATGCAGGACGTGGCCGCCGTAGTGGGCAAGGATCTGTTCACCGATGAACTGCGCGAGACGCTGGGGCAGTTCGAGCAGGCGAAGAACTTCGGCTCGCTGATCGTGCCGAAGCTGCGCGATCCGGATGAGACGTTGAGGGTAGTGGAAGCGCTGATTGCAAGCGCCGACCTTGTCCTGAAGTCGGTTCTGGAGCGCGTGGCTGCCGTTCTGCGCATGGCCGTGGCGCTGGCGTCCAAGTATCACGTCGTCGTCGCCAACCCTCCCTACATGGGCGGCAAAGGGATGAACGGAAAACTGGGTGACTTCGTTAAGGCCAAATATCCCGATAGCAAGTCTGACCTCTTCGCTGTGTTCATGGAGCGAGCGCTTGGGCTTTGCGTCAAGCGCGGCCTGATGGCGATGATAAACATGCAGTCGTGGATGTTTCTGTCATCTTATGAAAAGCTGCGAGGTAAGTTGCTGTCGAACGCAACGATCTTATCCATGGCCCACATCGGCGAACGCGGATTTGACACAATTGGCGGTGTTGTAGTTTCGACAACGTCTTTCGTAATTAAAAACGCTCATGATAGGGGCAGGAAAGGTGAGTTTATTCGTCTTACCGAAGGCGAGTCCGAAAGAGAAAAGATTTTACAGCTTCAGAAGGCTATCCAAAACCCGAACTGCGGCTGGTTATATCGCTCATCGGCAGAGGACATTGCTAAGATTCCTAGCAGTCCAATCGTTTACTGGCAAACTGAGCGTTTTTACGAACTGTTTCGTACGCTAAATGGTCTTAGTGAAATAGCAAAGCCGAGGCAAGGTGCTACGACTTCAGACAATGACCGCTTCTTGCGTGCTTGGACCGAGGTCTCTTGTCAGAGTATCGGGTTTGGACATGCAAGCAGAGCGTCTGCTTCTGCTAGCGCTCGGAAATGGTTTCCCTACAATAAAGGTGGCGAGTTTCGTCGCTGGTATGGGAATCAGGATTTTATCATCAATTACGAAAACGATGGAGAGGAAATCAAGGAGTTTCATGAAGAGCTAAACAAAACACGTCCGGGCGGGCGTCTGAAAAACCAAGAACATTACTTTAGTCAGAGCGTGAGCTGGTCGAAGATATCAACGGGATCTTTTGCGGTTAGATATTTTCCCGCAGGGTTTATCTTTGATGTCGCCGGGTCGGCTGTTTTCTTCGAGGGTAAAGAAGATTTTGAATATTTTACGGGGTTGCTGAACTCCGCCGTAGTAACGGCGGTTTTGCAAGCACTGTCTCCAACTCTCAATTTTGAAGCTGAACATCTGAGTAAAATACCCGTTCTGCCTGCTAAGACCCGAACTGCAGCAGCATCGCGTACATCGGAGATCGTAGAAAAAATCATAACTTGCAGCAAGGTGGACTGGGATGCCCACGAAACTTCGTGGAATTTCACCACGCTCCCGTTGCTGTCTCCGGATCATCGTGGCGAGACGCTGGTGGCCAGCTACGACCGCCTCCGCGCCCACTGGCAGGGTATGACGGATGAAATGCAGCGGCTGGAGGAAGAGAACAACCGCATCTTCATCGACGCCTATGGCTTGGCTGACGAACTCACGTCTGAAGTGCCGATCGAGGAAATTACTCTCACCTGCAACCCGGCCTATCGCTATGGCGTAAAGTCTTCGGAAGAGGATCGCGAGGCGCGCCTGCGCGAAGATACGGTGGCCGAACTCCTCCACTACGCCGTGGGCTGCATGTTCGGGCGTTATAGCCTCGACGCGCCCGGCCTGATCCTTGCCAATCAAGGCGAAGGGTTCGAGGAATATCTGGCGCGCGTGCCGGAGCCGACGTTCGCCCCCGACCGCGACAATGTCATCCCTGTGCTGGATGCCGACTGGTTCGCTGATGACATCGTCACTCGCGCCCGTGATTTCTTGCGCGTCACCTTTGGCGAGGCGAAGTTCCGCGAAAACCTCGCCTTCATCGAAGACGCCCTCGGCAAGGATCTGCGCAAGTGGTTCACCAGGGATTTCTTCGACTACCACGTGCGCCGTTACAAGAAGCGCCCGATCTACTGGATGTTCTCCAGCCCCAAGGGCAGCTTCAATGCGCTGATCTATATGCACCGTTACCGGCCTGACACGGTATCGGTCGTGCTGAACCAATATGTGCGCGAATTCATCCATAAGCTGGAGGTGGAGCGCACCCGGCTGGAAAAGCTGGCCGTCGATCCTGCCGCCACGCCCGCCCAGCAAACCAAGGCGCAGAAGGAAACGGCTACAGTCATCAAGCAGATTGCCGAGCTGACCGAATGGGAACGCGATGTCGTCTATCCGATGGCGCAGCAGAAGATCGCCATCGATCTGGATGACGGCGTGAAACGCAACTATCCGCTGTTCGCCGGTGCTCTGAAGCCGATCAAGGGGCTGGAGGCTGCGGATGACTGACCGCATCACCGCCGGCCTGATGCGGCTCTATGAGGACCAGGGCTATCGCATCGTCTTCTGGTATGACGCCGCCCGCGATCTGCGCGCAGCGTTCGATGCGGTGGACCTGCCCGGCGTGGCCAAGGTGGAGATCGCCAACAACGAATTCGGCCTGAAATACCGCATGTTGCGGCAGGAGCCGAAGGCGCGGTTTCTGCTCTATAAGGACGGCCCCGAGCCGCCGATGTCGGAGAACTGGCTGCTGGATGTGCAACTGGCCAGCGCCGTGTTCCGCGCCGATCAGGCGGCGATCTGGGTGGCTGATCTTGGTATTCCGGCGAAGTATGAAGCCGCCGTCCGTGATCACGCCGAATTTTACCGTTCCGGCAAGCGGATGGAAGCGCTGCGCGCGATCGAGCGCGAGCGGCCTTCGCAAAGCGCCAATGATGTCCGTCGCAAGATGCTGGCAGTCTGCGCTGGTGCGGATGGCGATCTCGATACGGTGATCGAGGCGTTGCTGGCCGAACTGGCCGAAGGCTGTGATGACGCGCTAAAGCTGATGGATCGGGTCGGGCTGACGGAGTTCTTCTGGAAGGACGTGGCCGCGCGTTATGGCTATGCGGCGGATGCGCCGGATTTTCAGGATTTCGCCATCACGCTGTTTTCCAGCGCCTGGGCGCGGGCCATGGGAGAAGCTGCCCCCCTGAACACCGATGCCGCGCTGATGTTCCGCCGCTGGAGCGCCTCGCGCCGGTGGGGTGAAGCGTTCGAGAAGCTGTCGGGCGATTATCAGGACGTGCTGAAGATCAGGGACAATCTGGCCTCCCGCGATTTTCGCACCCTCATGCCGCATGATCACTTCGAGGAAGTGGACCGGAGGATCGTTGTCGCCATCGTTGAGGGGCTGGCCCGGCGGAGCCTGTCGGCGACAGATGTGCTGAAATGGGTGCGCGATCGCCGCCAGAGCCATTGGTATAGCCGTTACGCGGATGTCTATCAGGCCATTGGCTATGCGACCGAGTTTCAGCAGGCGCTGGCCGAGGCTGATCTGACGATGACCAGCCTGTCCGATGGTGTGAAGCGATACTCCGCAAGCTGGTTCCGACTGGACCAGCTTTATCGCAAGTTTATCTATCATATGCAGAAAAGCGGTCAGTCGGGGCTGTTATCCGCGCTCTATGAGGCGGTTGAGAACCGCTACACCACGAATTTCGTACTCAAGCTGAACGATGCCTGGCAGGATCAGGTGGCCCGCCTCACGGACTGGGCGATTCCGGGCTTTCCCCGTCAGGTGGATTTCTATCGGGAGCAGGCTGCTGAATACCGGCGCAAGGA
>JBAYOJ010000259.1:0-4254 GCA_041678385.1 Burkholderiaceae bacterium
GGCTGCTGCATGAGCAGGGCGGATGCGTGGCGCAAGGCGGCACCGCTACGGGTGTAGTACTGAGGCTCCAGTGCGGCGATGCGCAGGGCAACATCCTGGCTATGGGGTTCGCTGAAATGCTTAAGGGGGCTGATGGTCACCCCTTTGGGGCCGTCGCCGGAAAATGCCTGTATGGAATAGGGCTCGCCCATGTGCTGCAGGGCAATGGCGACCAGCAGCAGGGCTTCACGTTCAACGTCGATGATGCGGCGGCCATTGGCCAGATAGGCGTCGGTCGAGCCGCTGATATCCACCAGCAACATGATGGCGATATTGCGGGCCTGCCTGCGTTGCTGCTGGTACAGGGCTTGGGGCATGGGCAGCCCGGCGCGCGTATCGGCGCGCGCTTCGGTGTAGGCGTCGATATCGATTTCGTCGCCGTCCAGGCGGCGGCGCAGCCAGACACGGTCAGCCCGCAGCATCTCGAAGCGGCGGCGTATGGTGTCCAGCATGCTGCGGTGGCGGGCCAGGGTTCTTTCCACCCAGGCTTCGGGCCCGTGCTGCGGTCTCAGCAAATGCACGGTGACGCCGGGGTGGTGATAGCCATTGATGCGGTAGTCCCATTCGGGATAGTGGATCCGCGCCGTGGTTTCCTCCACGGTTTCGCTGCGGGCCAGGGTCTGACGATCAGGGGTGTCATCGGACAGCAGAACCTCTTTGGCCGGCGTGGATGTGGTGACAAGCCGTGCTTCAGGGAGTTCAGACAGCGCGTCCGCAAACTCCTCGCTGGCGGTTTCCTCATCGCGGTCGGTGGGGCGTTGCGTGCCCATGGGGTCTTCCGCTTTTTCCAGGGGCTCGGCGGTCTGGATCATCCAGGTGCCTTCGTCTTTCTTGTCCTCGTCCTCGTCGGCCTGGCGTTCCTTGGGGCTGCGCGGCATGTGGGCGCTGCGCGGGGGTGGTTCAAAATCCATTGCAGCGGCTTCGCCGGCCATGGCCTTGCCCGCCTCACCCATGCCTGCTGGCGAAGGCAGCAGATCCCCCGTCCAGCAGTCTTTGAACAAGGCCTGACTGTGCGGGGTCTTGGCATTGCCGCTGCCGGATTCCCGCAACAACCAGGCTGCGACATCAAGGGATGCTTCGGGGCTGTCGGAAACCGGCCAGGGCAGCCCTTGCACCGGTTCCCCTACGTCCAAGGAAAGAATCTGCTGCACCTGATGTTCAACGAACTGGCTGGCAGCAGGCAATGAACCGGTTGACGGCCGTTGGGCCAACGCCCAGCGTCTCAGCCGGTTGATGGACGCAGCCATGCCCGGAAGTTCCAGCGCCAATGCCTCGTCGGCGGCCTGGGCTTCCAGTACGAGATAAAGCGCCCGGGTACGCGGGCAGTCGACAGCGGCAACGTGATCCGCGCTGCCGCGCAGTACGCGGCTGGTCTGCTGCAGGCCGATGCAGCGGAACAGTTCGATAGTGGCCTGTCGCTGCTGCTCTACGAGGTCGCCATCGGGTTCGGCGCGGCGGTCCGTGAGGGTAGTGTCTGCTGTGACGTCCGCCAGTTCCATCGGCAGCCAGATGGAACGGCCATCTGTGCAAGGGATAGCCAGGCCTGACTGCCGGACATCATGCCGCCTGAACATGCGGGTGAGCAGGGTGGGCCTGGCCGGTATGTGCGCCACGCGCAGCGGCAGGCTGTAGCCGTGCACGGCGTGGATCAACAGGTCGATACGTTGGCGCACTTCGGGCAGGCAGATCGGGCGCGGGCCTTCATCCTTGCCGCGATGCTTCAGCCAGATTGCCCGGATATGGATGGTGGCGTGGCGGGCCGCGTCGGTAAGAACGTCTTCAGCTTCAGCCATGCTGCGCTTCCTTGGACACGATCACACGAAGGTGGCGTCCAGCAGATCGTTCATGGCACCCAGCAGGCTGGCGTCGTCAGACAGCGGCGAAACCAGGGCGACCTGGCAGGCGCGTTTGATGTCTATGCCGCGCGTCATGAGCTGGGCAGTGGCCACCAGCAGCCGAGTGCTGGGCGCTTCGGCCAGGCCCCTGTCCTGGAAACTGCGCAGCTTGGTGGCCAGCGCCACCAGGGCATCGGCTTCGACTTTGCCGATACCGCCTTCCCGCATGACTATGCCCGCTTCGCGCTCCGGCTCGGGGAAATCGAAGTCCAGGGCCACGAACCGTTGCCGTGTGCTGGGCTTCAGATCCTTCATCATGCGTTGGTAGCCGGGGTTGTAGGAAATCACCATCTGAAAGCCTGGTGCAGCATCCAGGACTTCGCCGGTCTTGTCGATGGTCAGCGTGCGGCGATGGTCGGTCAGCGAATGCAGAACGACGATGGTGTCCTGACGGGCTTCGACAATTTCATCCAGGTAGCAGATGGCGCCCATGCGAACCGCCGTGGTCAGCGGGCCGTCCTGCCATTGGACGCTGTCCTGGCGGATCAGGTAGCGGCCGATCAGGTCGCTGGCGCTCAGGTCATCGTGGCAGGATACTGTCACCAGTGGCCGCTGCAGCCGCCACGCCATGTGTTCGACAAAGCGTGTCTTGCCGCAGCCGGTTGGCCCCTTGAGCATGACTGCCAGGCCGTTGTGGTGGCAATGTTCGAAGAGTTCGGTCTCGTCGTGGGTGGGCAGGTAGAAGGGCTCTTCAGCCGGCGGGGCACGCAAGCCATCGTTACGAGGTGCCGCCTCGACCCGGTGTATCGCCGGCTCGCCCGTTGTATCAGTACTGCGGCTGGCAGGCCCCGACGCCGGACGGTTGCCCGCTGCCGTGCCTGCGCCGTTTTCTGCCTGCCGCCATTCCTGCAACTCAGCCAACCTGCTCATTCAGTTTCCCATCTCTGGCGGTTACCGGGCGGCGTGCCGCATCAAATTGGCTGGGACCGTACGGAGGCGCCGCTTCGGGGAAGAGTTCGGCTTCATCGACAGGTTCAAACCTTGGTGCCTGGCGGAAGAAGTCATAGATGAAGAGCAGCACCCCGACAGCAAATGTTGATGCGGTGATGATCAGCATGACGAAGTGGATCTGGATCTTGAGCTGGACGTCGAGGTAGCCGATGCCCATTACGCGTTCCAGGTAGACCTGCCCGATACCGGCCGTGGCAAAGGACAGCGTCATACCGAACATACCGGCCATCTGCAGCCAGAATGCCCAGTAACCCACGGCCGAGCCTTCCACACGACGGTTTTTCGTGAGCGTGGGCAGCGCATAGCTGATGACAGCCATCACGATCATGGCGTAGGCGCCATAGAAGGCGGCGTGGCCGTGCATGGCGGTAATCAGCGTACCGTGCGTCCATTTATTGATGGATGGGAAGGTGTGTGCCAGCCCCAGCAGGCCAGCGCCGAACAGCGTGAACAGGGCGCTGCCGACCGTCCAGTGCAGAGCCAGGACGTTGGGGTGGCGCACCCCTGTACGGCGTATGGAGAAATAGGCATACATGGCCATGCCGACCAGTGCCACTGGCTCAAGCGCACTGAAGAAGCCACCCAGCGGCAGCCAGTAGGCCGGGACACCCACCCAGTAGTAATGGTGGGCGGTGCCGAGAATGCCGGCAATGAATACCAGCCCCACGATCACATACAGCCATTTTTCCAGGACTTCGCGGTCCGCCCCAGAGAGGCGAATGAGCAGGTAGGCCAGGAAAGAGCCCTGGATCATTTCCCACACGCCCTCTACCCAAAGGTGGATGGTCCACCAGCGATAGTAGATGGCCACGACGTAGTTTTCGTAATGCAGCAGGGCAGGCAGGTAGAGCACGGCCGAACTGCCCAGACCCAGCAGCAACACGCCTTCGGTGGTCGTGAAGCGCCCCGATTGCTTGATGGTCATGCCGATGTTGTAGAGAAATATCAGCATGCACACGACGATGGCGATTTTGTGCGGCAAGGGCTGTTCAAGCAGCTTATTGCCCGTACCGTAGCCAAACAGGTAGCCGATGACGGCGGTGACACCCATGATGGCCCAGATGACGAGCTGGATATAGGCCAGCTTCACACTGTAGATCTCGCTGCGGGATTCATCCGAGACTATCCAGTAGGTCGCCCCCATGAAGCCCGTCAGCACCCAGACGATCAGCAGGTTGGTGTGTATGGTCTTGGTGACATCAAAGGGAAGCAGGTTCAGCAGTGGATCCGGCCCCAGATACTTGGCGGCGGAAAGCAGCCCAAAGACAAGCTGCAGCCCGAACAGGATCATGGCCAGAGCAAAATACCAGTAGGCGATGGATTGAGTTCTGTATCGCATTGCGGGCCCCTTCTTATTTGAACGACAACA
>JBAYOJ010000260.1:0-4239 GCA_041678385.1 Burkholderiaceae bacterium
GGCCGAAATGTCGGTCGACGAGTTCAAGGAACTGAATCCGTCTCACAATCGCCCAGTCATCAAGGTCGACTCCGAAGAAATGATTCTGCTGCCTGCCGATAAGGCGGACATCTTCATGGCCAACTTGCGGGCCTACCAGGGGCGGCTCAGCAGCTGGACCACTTATCGCAGCAAGAAGGGTGAGTCCTACACCGCCATTGCGCGCAAGTTCGACATGCCGCTGGACCAGCTTCGCAGCGTGAACGGTATTGGCAAGCGTCAGTCAGCCGCCCGGGCGGCAGCCACACTGCTGGTGTCAGCCGGTGACTCAGGCGCCATCACTCCCGTCAGCGCCAGCCAGGCATCAGCCCAGCAAGCGGCTGGCGCGGGCGGCGGCATACGGCTGGCTTCCATGGATACCGGCGCAGCTGCGCCGCAGCGCCCGGCCAACAGGGCGCGCAACGCTACAAATTCCGGGCAGCGCAAGGGCGATGTTCAGGTACTGCGCCGCAGCCCTGCCGCCCTGACGCATACGGTCAAGCGCGGCGACACGCTGTTCGCCCTGGCCCGCCGCTACAACACCACCGTGGACGCCTTGCGCAAGCTGAACAATCTTAAAGGCAACAACCTGGCCACTGGCAAGCGCCTGCGGGTCCCCGGGTCCGACATACGCGGCTGACATTCCGTACAAGATTTCTAGATAACAAGGATTGATTAAAAAATGGGTTTCCTACAAGGCAAGCGCATTCTGATCACCGGTTTGATTTCCAACCGGTCGATCGCCTATGGCATCGCACAGGCATGTCACCGGGAAGGTGCCGAACTCGCGTTCACCTATGCCGGCGACCGCTTCAAAGAACGCGTCGAAGAATTCGCCGAAGAATTCGGCAGCAACATCATCCTGCCCTGTGATGTAGGCGAAGACGAACAGATCGACCAAGCCTTCAAATCGCTGGGCGAACAGTGGGACGGTCTCGACGGCCTGGTGCACGCCATTGGGTATTCAGCCCGTGAAGCACTGGAAGGCGATGTCCTGCACGGCATGACCCGCGAAAACTACCGCATCGCTCACGACATTTCGGCCTACAGCTTTCCCGCCATGACCAAGGCGGCCCTGCCGCTGCTGGAAGGCCGCAAGAGCTCGGTACTGACCCTGACTTACCTCGGGGCCGAGCGGGTGGTGCCGCATTACAACATGATGGGCCTGGCCAAAGCCTCGCTGGAAGCCAGCGTGCGCTATCTTGCCGCTGCACTGGGCCCGCGTGGCATCCGTGCCAACGGTATTTCGGCCGGCCCCATCAAGACGCTTGCTGCCAGCGGCATCAAGGATTTCACCCTGATCTTCAAGTTTGTGGAACAGCACGCCCCCATGCGCCGTAACGTGACGATCGAAGACGTTGGCAACGCGGCAGCGTTCATGCTGTCAGATCTGGCCGCCGGCATCACAGGTGAAATCACGCACGTCGATGGTGGCTTCAATGCCGTCGTACCCGGCATGGACAGGTAATCGATCAACCGGCCTTTCCTGCCCCCTAGGCGCTATCCAGCGCCTTCATGGCCACGGCTGCAGCCGTGGCCACGTGTGCCGCACACAGTTCGCCTGCCAGGCGGCTGTCGCGCTGCTCTATCGCCGTGACGATCTCGTCGAGCTCTTTCAGCGTTTCAGTCAGGCGCCCTGGCGCCGACAATGACGTGCGCCGCAACATGGTCACCCGATTGTTCAACAGGGTAAGCATGCCCCCTACCACTGAGTTGCCGCAGCCTTCCATCAGGATGGAATAAAACTCGTTCTTCACATCCAGCAGCGTATGCCGGGATTCACCAGCGTCGATTTTTTCCAGCCGGTTCAAGACCTCGCGCAAGGCGCTGACCTGTTCATCTGTCGCATGCAGGGCAAAGCCTGCGCCCGCCAGCGCTTCAAGTGACCCGCGCACGGCATAGATATCCCGCGCCTCCTGGGCGCTGATGGTGGCAACCATCGGCCCTTTGTGCGGGACATGCTTGATCAAGCCTTCCGCACCCAGATGCTGCAATGCCTCGCGCAACACACTGCGGCTGATACCCAGCATTTCACACAAATCACGCTCCACCAGCTTCCTGCCGGGTTCGAACATGCCGCTGAGCACGGCCTCACGCAGCCGGTCAGTGGCCTGCTGCCTGAGCGAGCTGTTTTCCCTTGGAATGTGGAGATCCACCAATGTCTTCATATCAATAAATTTCGTGTGACTTGCGTTCATCATACCAAATACAATAATATTGTCTGACAATCTTATCCAAACTCAACCGACAAAGGAAGACAAATGACCAAGTCCGCCGCCAATCCGCTCGAAAACCTGTTCCAGGAAGGGCTCGATACCCGCCGCGAAGTTCTGGGCGCAGAATACGTTGATGGCTCGCTCGCCAAGGCTAACGATTTCATGATGGCTTTCCAGCACATCACTACTGAGTGGTGCTGGGGCTACGCCTGGAACCGTCCTGGCCTGGAGCGCAAGACGCGCAGCATGCTGAACCTGGCCATGCTTACTGCACTGAACCGTCCGGCCGAGATCCGCCTGCACGTCAAGGGCGCGCTGAACAACGGCGTAACCGCTGAAGAAATCAAGGAAGTCCTTTTGCACGCCACCGTGTATTGCGGTATTCCCGCTGGGCTGGACGCCTTCAAGGTCGCCAACCAAGTGCTGGAAGAAGAAGGCGCCTTCAAGAAAGACGAGGCCTGATTCCATGGCCGCCCCGATCCGCAACATAGGCCTCATCGGCGTCGGCAGCATGGGCAAGCCAATGGCCCAATGCCTGATCAATGCCGGCTACACGCTGAGCGTATTCGACGCCAATACCCAGGCCGCCAGCGAATTCGCAGCGCAATCTGGTGCCACGGCCGCACAAAGCCCTGCCGAACTCGCCCGTCAGAGCGACCTGATCGTCACCATGCTGCCCACCAGCGCCATCGTCGAAGCTGTGCTGCTCGGCGAAACCGGTGTCCTGGCGGGACTTCAACCCGGCACCCGTATTCTGGAAATGAGCTCCGGCGTGCCCAGCCATACGCAGAAACTGGCACAACTGGTGGCCGAAGCTGGTGGTGTGCTGATGGATGCGCCGGTCTCGGGCGGCGTGCCGCGCGCCGCGTCGGGCGAGCTCGCCATCATGGTCGGCGGGAAATCCGAAGACGTAACGGCGGTGCATGACATTCTGGCCAGCATGGGGAAATCCATCGTGCATACCGGCGATGTCGGCTCCGCACATGCGATGAAGGCGCTGAACAATCTGGTGTCTGCCGGCGGTTTCCTGATCGGCGTCGAAGCACTGATGATAGGTCAGCGCTTCGGCCTGGATCCAGATGTCATGGTCGACGTGCTCAACTCGTCCACTGGCATGAACAATTCCACCCAGAAAAAGTTCAAGCAATACATACTTTCACGGGCATTCGATTCGGGCTTCGGGCTTGACCTGATGGTGAAGGATCTCAGTATTGCCACTGGTATCGCAGCCGAATCGGGCACGCCAGCACCCTTCTCGACACTTTGCCGCGAACTTTGGGCTTCTTCCGCTTCCTTGCTGGGAAAAGGTCAGGACCACACAGCCGCAGCCAAGCTCATCGAGCAGCTTGCCAATACCGAGCTGCATTCCGGCAAGCCCTGAACCGTACGCCTTGTCTTTCAATGAAATCCGGGCACCTAACCCGTGCCCGGCGAGCCCCACCCAACACGCCAGCCGTAAGTTGCGCCGGGCCGTATGCAATATTTCTCTGTCACGGAGACCAAAAATGAAACGAATCCTGATTACTATGCTGGGCGCAGCCGCGCTGTGCGGCACCTCCCAGGCAGCCGACTTCCCCGATCGCACCATCCACATGATCGTGCCTTACGCAGCCGGCGGCTCCACCGACGGCCTGGCGCGGGTCATGGCCGAAGCCATGTCCAAGCAGCTGGGTCAGACCATCGTCGTGGAAAATATTGGTGGTGGCGGTGGCATGATCGGGCTGCGCAAGCTTATGCAGGCCAAACCCGACGGCTACACCATCACCCTGGGCAATATGGGCAACTTCGCCATCGCCGGCACCCTGTACCCGAAGGCCAACTACGACCCGCGCCGCGACGTCACACCGGTCGGCCTGGTCGCCAAGGTGCCGATGGTTCTTTCCGTCAGCGAAAAGAGCGGCATCAAGACCATGGATGAACTGCTGAGCAAGCTGCGCGTGCCGAATACGGAAATCAATATTGGCCACTCCGGCCCCGGCTCCACTGGCCACATTGCGTCAATCTA
>JBAYOJ010000261.1:0-4235 GCA_041678385.1 Burkholderiaceae bacterium
AGGAGAAAAACACCTCGAAAAGCGCTCAAAACGGACAAGAAAGACAGAAAAATCCCGGATTATGAAAATTCATTTAATTCCGGGATAGCGGGCGCTTGCATTGATAAGTATTTCAGCAGCCTGCTATGTGACCTACTCGGCCAGCAAAGCGGCTATGAATCACATGACCCGCACCACAGCAGTGCAATATGCGCCTGAAATGATCCGGGTGAATTCCGTACTGCCGGGTCTGATCAAGACGCCTATGGTGGAATGCACGGTCGGCATGGCAGCCGAATACGGTAAGGGCGACGTCGAAGCCATGTGGCAGAAGCGCAATAGCCAGGTTCCCATGGGCCATATGGGCGAAGCCTGGGATGTAGCCTACGCTGCGCTTTTCCTGGCTTCTGATGAAGCCCGCTATGTGACAGGCATCGATCTCGTGGTGGACGGTGGAATTACGCTAAAGTTCGCTTGAACTGCCGGTTGTTAGCACAACGCCAAACCTTACTGGCCACGATTGAAGCGGCCGCGTCCTGCCAAAATGAATAAATCAAAGACTATTAAAAAAGCGCTTTACAAAGGAAAGATAATTATTTTTTTGATGACGTTGCAAAGCGCGGGGGCGATTGGTATTGGGGAGAATTAATTTAAACAAATTATGTACCTCTTTTTATTGGAAGAACATACATAATATCAAATTATTCATATTTTTCAAGGTGATGCGGTAATCCACCATACCAGCATGCGCTGAAATCAAAAGGGATGGCCGCCGTTATTTTCAATAATCATTGAATCGAATCACTACTCTTGAAACATGAAAATCTGGTTTTAAGAATATTGATCTCCCCCTGATCTGCATGGCAGCCATGTTATGGGGCGAAGCGAAATAAGAGCATCCTTAATCCTACTGGGCTTCCACTCCCGCTTCCTTTGCCACGCCAGCCCAGCGTTTGATTTCAGAATCAACAAATTTACCGAACCGGGTGCCTGTGAGCTTGGGTGTCGCGCTACCATTACTGGCCCATAGCTCCTGCAGCTTAGTGGTATCCAAAGCTTTGCCGATTTCCTCTGTCATTTTCTGGACAATATCCGGCGGGGTGCCGGTCGGTGCCCACATGGCATACCAGGTTGATACTTGATAATCAGGCAGGCCCGCTTCGGCGGCCGTGGGGACTTCGGGAAAGGGGGGCGAGCGTTCGGCGGCGGCTACGGCCAGGGGGCGTATGGAGCCGGCGCGAATATGGGTGGCGGATGAGCCCAGACCGTCGAAGGCGAGGTCCACTTGGCCAGTGATAAGGCCCGAGAGCATGGGGCCTGCGCCTTGATAAGGCACATGGGTGAATTCGATACCGGTTTTCAACGCGAATAGTTCACCAGCCAGATGGTGAGTGCTGCCGATGCCGGCCGAACCGAAGTTGATCCCGACCGGTTCAGCCTTGGCTTTTTCAATCAGCTCGCTGAGCGTGTTGATGGGCAGGTTTTTCGAGTTGACGACAATCACTTGTGGCGGTTGCGCCAGCATGGCGATGGGCGTGAAATCCTTCTGTATATCGTAGCTGAGCTGTTTGTAGATGGAAGGTGCCAGTACGTGGTGGGCGCCGCCCATGAAGAAGGTATAGCCGTCGGGCGCTGCGCGGGCTGCGACGCCTGCACCTAAGGTCCCCCCCGCGCCGCCGCGGTTGTCGACGACCACGCTTTGCCCTAGTTGTTGGCCCAGTTGCTGGGCCAGAGGGCGGGCGAAGGTGTCGGTTCCCCCGCCTGCGGGAAAGGGCACGATGAGGGTGATGGGGCGTTCTGGCCAGGCTGCGTGTGCTGTGCAGTTGATGGCCAGGGCGCATAAAGCGGCTGTGGCCGTCTGGGTAAAGCGCTTGTTCATGGCTATCCAGCCAGCTTCCTGCGTGCTTCCAGTGCCGCGTCGATGTCTGATGCCTGGTGGCGTTCGTGCAGCTGGCCGGCGGCTTCACCGGTGACGCTATTGACGAGGATGCCGCGCTGTACGGCGGGGCGGGCGGCGATTTCGTCGGTCCAGCGGCGTACATGGGTGTAGTGCTCAACGTCAAGAAAGGTGGCGGCATCGTAAACCGTGCCGTTCATCAGGCGGCCGAACCAGGGCCAGGCGGCCATGTCGGCGATGCTGTACTGGGTACCGGCCAGGTAGGGTGTTTCGGCCAGGCGCCGGTCCAGGACGTCAAGCAGGCGCTTGGTTTCCATGGCGTAGCGGTTGATGGGGTATTCCTGCTTGAACGGGGCATAGGCATAAAAGTGGCCGAAGCCGCCGCCTACGAAGGGGGCAGAGCCCTGCAGCCAGAACAGCCAGTTCAGGGCTTCGGTGCGCCCGGCATGAGCCTTGGGCAGAAATTGGCCGAATTTGTCGGCCAGATACAGCAGGATGGCACCCGATTCAAACACGCGCACGGGCTCGGGCCCGCTGTGGTCGATCAGGGCGGGGATTTTGGAGTTCGGGTTGGCAGCGACAAAGCCGCTTGAGAATTGCTCCTGCTCCATGATGCGGATCAGATAGGCATCGTATTCTGCTTCCTGGACGCCAGCGGCAAGCAGTTCTTCAAGCAGGATGGTGACTTTCTGTCCATTGGGTGTGGCCAATGAATAGAGTTGCAGCGGGTGGCTGCCGCGCGGAAGGTCGGCGTCGAAGCGGGCACCGGCTTCAGGGCGGTTGATGTTCCAGAAGCGGCCGCCTTGTTCTTCCGGGGCGCGCCATACTTTTGGGGGCTGGTATTCATTGACCTGGGACATGAGACCTCTCTTTGTAGTCAGGATGTTTCAGGAAGCAGGCTGCGCACGGCAGCGGTAAGTTTTTCGACTGATTCGCCATCGGACGCCAGCATGCGGGCTTTGCCCTCGGCATCAAAAATGTAGATGCCGCGGCTGTGCGCGACTTCATAATCGCTGGCGTCGTCGCCGCGTGGTTTGGCGATCTGGTAGGCGACGCGGTAGCGGCGCGCCAGCCGGGATATCTGTCTTTCGCTGCCGGTCAGCCCAATGGCGTTCTGGTCGAATGCATTGACGTAGGCTTGCAGGATTTCTGGCGTGTCGCGGTGCGGGTCTACGCTGATGAACAGGATGCGTACGTGTTCGGCTTCGGGGCCGAGTTCTTCGACGACCTGTGACAGTTGCGCCATGGTGGTGGGGCAGATGTCCGGGCAGCTGGCGTAGCCAAAGAACATCATTACGATTTTGCCATCGAAGTCTTCTTCGGTGATGCTCTTGCCGCCGGCAGCCGCCAATTCGAAGGACAGATCGGGCAGGAAGCCGCGTATGGGGTGAATGGTGGAGTCGGCGCCGGCTGCGTGCCCGGTCTGGGCTTCGCCGGCACTCTCTGTCTGGCCAGGCAGGGGCGGGATGGCCTGGGCCCAGGCGCTGTGCGCAAATACTGCGCCTGCCAGGGGGAGCGCTGCGGCCAAGCTCAGGGCCATCTTGCGAAAGCGGCGGGTTTGGCCTTGCCGCGGTGATCTGGGGTGGGAAGGATGGTAGGCAGTGATTTTCATGATGTCTGTCGCTTGCTGTGTTCACCTTGTTCGTGCGCGTCGCGGCGCTTGGCCGCGACGGCTGGGGGCGGCGCGTTTGTGGCGCTGCGGGGTTGCAGCCTGCGCTCAGACATAAGGTCAGAGTGCAGGGGCCGCTTCCGTCATGCCGCTGTGGCGCAGCAGTGCTTCGAGCGAGGGTTCACGGCCCCGGAAGGCCTGGAACGAGTCGGCCGCCGGGCGGGTGCCGCCAACCGCCAGGATCTCGCGCAGGAAGCGCTGGCCGGTGGCGCTGTCCAGGGTGTTGCGCGCGCCATCGGCGGTGGGTACGGCCGCATCCTCAAACGCCGCATAGGCGTCGGCCGACAGGACTTCAGCCCATTTGTAGCTGTAGTAGCCTGCGCCATAGCCACCCGCAAATAGATGCGAGAAGTTGTGGGGGAAGCGGTGCCATTCCGGCGGGAAGAGCACGGCAACTTCACGTCGGACCTCGTTCAGGGTCGCCAGGACGGCTGCAATGGACAGCCCGCCCTGCTGCTGGTGGATGAGCATGTCAAAGAGCGCAAACTCGATCTGGCGCAACATCTGCATCCCGCTCTGGAAGTTGCGTGCGGCCAGCATCTTGTCGTAAAGCGTGCGGGGCAGGGGTTCGCCCGTATCCACATGACGGGTCAATGATTGTATGACCGACCATTCCCAGCAAAAGTTCTCCATGAACTGCGAGGGCAGTTCGATGGCATCCCATTCGACGCTGGCAAACGGCGATGCGGC
>JBAYOJ010000262.1:0-4224 GCA_041678385.1 Burkholderiaceae bacterium
AACCCAGCCCACGCCTTGGGATCCTCTGATCAAGTCCCCGCGCCGCGTGCATCTGTGGAATCGGGCGATCTGCTTCGTTGCAAATGCTCGCGATAGCTACGGCTATCACTGCGCTTTGCGCCTCGCATCTCACTCCGATCCACAGCGCCCGCTTCCCGCTCGACTTGATCAGAGGGTCCCTTGCTGTAGGAAACCTGATCGGCGTGGGTGGATTGAGGGCGGCTTTCAGAACGGTGGGTCGTCGTCCAGGTCGTCTATGGCGGCGGCTTTCGCGGCCTTCTTGGCGGCGGTTTTGCTCGCCTTCTTGGCTGCTGTTTTTGCCGCTGTCTTCTTTGCCGCCTTTTTGGCGGCTTTCTTGGCCGTGGTTTTCGCCCCGGCGGCTGTCGTTTTGGCGGCGGTCTTCGCTGCTGTCTTCTTGCCTGGCTTTTCAGGCCGTGGCTCGAATTCGAAACCGATCTTGCCGTCTTTTTGGGTGACCAGGAACGCCTTGAACTTCCGGTTGGTGCGGGATGACACGAAGTTTGTCAGGAGGTCGGTCTTGCCTTCCGCCAGCAGCTTGCGCATTTGTTCGGGGGCGATTTCCTGCTGGAGGATGACCTTGCCGCTGCGGAAGGTGCAGGATTTTTCCGGGCCTACGGACTTTTCGCACACGTAGTTCATGCCGTGTTCGAACACGCTGTGGCTGCACTTGGGGCATTTCCCCAGCGGTGTCTGGCCGGAAAAGTCGACGGGAGTGTCGCTTTCGTCGTCTTTCTGGCCGAAGTCGAATTCCAGCTTGTTTTCGTTGGTGATGCGCAGCAGGGCCGCGAAGGGGCGGCCCATTTTGCTGATGAAGCCTGACAAGGGGCCGAGTTCGCGTTTTTGCAGCAGTTCTTCGACTTCCGGGATTTCGAAAGTGCGCCCGCCGGGGTGTTTGCTGATGGAAAAATCACATTGGGTGCAGGCGTAGCGGCGGTAGTTTTCCTTTACCACCCCACCGCAGCCAGGGCAGGGGGTGACCAGCGTAGCGTAGTCGCCAGGCACGGTGTCGCGCTCGTATTCTTTGGCGCGGCGCACGATGGCTTGCGTCATTTCCTCGATTTCGCGCATGAAGGAATCGGCATCCAGCTGGCGCTGTTCAATCTGCTTGAGCTGGTGTTCCCATTCGCCCGTGAGTTCTGGCGAGGTGAGTTCGCTGACGCCCAGCCCGGAAAGCAGCGTCATCAGTTGGCGAGCCTTGGCGGTGGGGACCAGTTCGCGCCCGTCGCGGCGCAGGTAGCTTTCGTTCAGCAGCCCTTCAATGATGGCGGCGCGGGTGGCTGGCGTGCCCAGGCCGCGTTCGGACATGGCTTCGCGTAGGGCTTCGTCGTCCACCAGTTTTCCGGCGCCTTCCATGGCCGACAGCAGCGTGGCTTCTGTGAAGCGTGCCGGTGGCTTGGTGGTGAGGTCACGGATTTCGATGTCTTCCGTGCTGACGGTTTCTTCAGGGTTGACGGGCACCAGCATGCTGTCGTCGCCCTGGGCTTCGCGGCCATAGATGGCCAGCCAGCCCGGTGAAACCAGAACCTTGCCCTCGGTTTTGAATGAGTGCGTGTCTACCTGGGTGATGCGGGTGGTCAGGCGGAATTCGGCAGACGGAAAGAAGATCGCCAGGAAGCGGCGCAGCACCAGGTCGTAGATTTTGCCTTCGGCATCGCTGAGTTCGCGCGGAATCTGCAGAGTCGGAATGATGGCAAAGTGGTCGGAGACCTTTTTATTGTCGAAGATGCGGCGGTTGGGCTTCACCCAGCCCTTCTCGCAGACAGTTGCGGCAAAGGGACGGATGGCCGACGCGGCATTTGCGCCGTCCTGGGCCAGCGTCTGCATGGTCTGCTGTACGGTCCCCACGTAGTCTTCTGGTAGATAGCGGGAATCCGTACGGGGGTAGGTCAGCGCCTTGTGACGTTCGTACAGGGTCTGGGCCAGCGACAGGGTGGTCTTGGCCGAGAAACCGAAACGGCTGTTGGCTTCGCGCTGCAGCGAGGTCAGATCGAACAGGGCAGGCGATGCCTGGGTGGAGGGGCGGGATTCTTCCGTGACGATGCCCGGCCGGCCTTCGCAGGCCTGAGCGATTTCTTCCGCCTTGTCGCGCGACCAGAGGCGGAAGTCGCGGCTTTCGGCGTCGTCTTCGTTCTTACGGAATTCCGGGTCGAACCAGCGGCCGGTGTAAATGCCGGCGGCCGCCCCAAAGCTGGCGTGGATTTCCCAGTAATCGCGTGGCTGGAAGGCGCGGATGCGTTGCTCGCGTTCGTCGACGATGGCCAGGGTGGGGGTCTGCACGCGGCCCACGGGCGTCTTGAAGAAACCGCCGTCCTTGCTGTTGAAGGCCGTCATGGCACGGGTGCCGTTGATGCCGACCAGCCAGTCGGCTTCGGCGCGCGAACGGGCCGCCGATTCCAACGGCTTGAGCGCGTCGTCGTCGCGCAGGTCGTCAAAGGCTTCCCGGATCGCAGCCTGGGTCATGGAACGCAGCCAAAGGCGCTTGATCGGCTTTTTGACGCCCGAATACTGAATGATGTAGCGGAATATCAGTTCGCCTTCGCGGCCGGCGTCGCAAGCGTTGATGATGGCATCGACGTCTTTGCGCTTGAGCAGCTTGACCAGCAGTTTCAGGCGTTCCGCGCCTTTCTTGTCAGTGGGCCCGAGTTCGAACTTTGGTGGAATCACGGGCAGATGGGCGAAACTCCATTTCCCGCGCACCGGATCATTGGGCGCTACCAGGGTGAGCAGATGGCCGATGCTGGAAGCCAGCACATAGCGATCGCTCTCGAAGTAATCGCCTTCCCGGGTGAAGCCGCCAAGGGCGCGCGAGATATCCAGCGCGACCGACGGTTTCTCGGCGATGATGAGCGTTTTTGTCATGTAATTCCAGAGCCTGCAATTGGGCAGCAATAGCGCGGATCATACGGGCGGTCAATCCCCCTGCGCAAGTTGACCTGGGTGTCACGTTATGGCATGAGGCCTGTAACGCGCCGCCCAGAGCGGCAGGGCCCGTTCCCAGAATACACCGACATTGTCAGCATCCAGGATGCCGAAGCCCAACGACTGCCATGCACGCAACAGGGTTTGCACAGGCTGAGATAGATCCAACGCCGGCGCATGGTTCTGCTTGGACAGTTTACGCCCTTGCTCATCAAGTATCAGCGGGACATGCAGGGTTCTGGGCGGTTCGAAACCCAGCGCCCGTGCCAGCACACGC
Source organism: Burkholderiaceae bacterium (assembly GCA_041678385.1). Classification (GTDB taxonomy): domain Bacteria; phylum Pseudomonadota; class Gammaproteobacteria; order Burkholderiales; family Burkholderiaceae_B; genus Yanghanlia. Next base: position 3,218 of record JBAYOJ010000262.1, read on the forward strand.
TGGCGCGCGGTGGAATCGAGCAGATCGGCTCCGCGGACGACATCGGTGATGGCCTGCAGGCCATCGTCGACGACAACCACGAACTGGTAGGCCCACAGGCCGTCGGCGCGCCGCAGGATGAAATCGCCCACTTCGCCAGCCACGTCCTGTGATTGAGGGCCCTGCCAACGGTCGTTGAATTGCTCAACGCCAGCCGGCACATGGAAGCGCCAGGCACGCACCGCCTGCCCCGATGCCAGGCCATTGCGGCAGGTGCCGGGGTAAGGGCCGCCGGACAGCATGCGGCGGGTGCAGGCGCAGCCGTAGACCGCATTGGCTTGCAGCAGCTGTGAAAAAGCCTGCTGATACAGGGGCAGGCGGCGGGACTGCCAGACGGGCGGCTCATCCCAGTGCATGCCCAGCGTCTGCAATTGCCGGAAGATGAGCTCATCGGCGCCACTGACCATGCGTGGCGTGTCGATGTCTTCAATGCGCAGCAGCCAGTGGCCGCCGTGGGCACGGGCGTCCAGGTAGCTGGCCATGGCCGCCAGCAACGAGCCGTCGTGCAGGGGGCCGCTGGGGCTGGGCGCAAAGCGGCCCCGGTAGCGGATGGGTGAAGCAGCTTGGGGCGCCGCCATATGTGGTTTGGCGGTGCTTAATGCGCTATGCTGGATTGCTCGCCGCTTAGCAGTTCTTCAAGGAGCAGGTGGTCGACTTCGGTTTCCTGGCTCCAGAGCACCATGAGCGCGATGATGCGCATGCGGTCAAGCGATACCGGTGTTTCGTCGGTGGCCTGGGCGCGTTCAATGAGGATTTCGCGCAAGGCCGGCCGCAGTACGCCGGAATTTTCCAGGAAAGTGATGAAGCCGATGGCCTCGCTGCCCAGCGTGTGGTATTCCTCGTGGGTGTAGGCGCGCAGGCTGGCGCCAGAGGTGTCTTCGATGAGCGCGCAATGCTCGGTGCTTTGCGCCAGGCCGTGCAGCCATCCCAGGGCTTCGTCGATGTCGTCGTGCTCGAAGCCGACCGCG
>JBAYOJ010000263.1:0-4195 GCA_041678385.1 Burkholderiaceae bacterium
CATTCAGGTCGGACTGCCCGTAGTCCGTAAAATACAGGTCTCCGCTGCGGGAGAAGCACATGTCGTTAACGCCCCTGAAGCTGCGCGGCAAGTGGCGCGAGAGCAAGGGCGTCAGGTGGCCCGAACCAGGATCGAGCAACAAAATTCCCTGACGATAATCCGCGATAAATATCCGGCCGTCGCGATGTATTTTTACCGCATAGGGCCAGCCGTCGTACTCGCAGGCGAGGTCGAATTCGCCGGAAGGGGAAACCCGGAATATTCGCCCGAACGGCACATCGACAAGGTAGAGGTTCCCCTCGCGGTCAAATGCAGGCCCTTCAAGGAAGCACTCCAGATCGGCGCCCGCCCGGTTCGCTGCGCCCCACTCCGACGGCTGCCCCTTTTTGCGCCATTTATCGGGCAGCCGGGCGAAAACTTCCGTATTCAGTGTCGACGATTCCATGAATTTCATTCTGACTCATTCCTGAACTATGCGGGCGGCCTTGACCACGGCCTCCCACTTATCAGCTTCCTCGCGAATGTAGGCGCCAAATTCATCGGGGGTGCTCGTAACGACATCAAAACCTTGCTCTGTCAGCCGGGCCTTGACCTCAGGATTTTCCAGCGCCTTGACGAACGCGGTATTCAGCTTGCCAATTAGCCCGGTTGGCGTTCCTTTGGGCGCCACGATACCCTGCCATACGGTGACGCCATATTCGGGAAGCCCAGACTCGGCGACTGTCGGCAACTCGGGCGCAATGCTCGATCGCTGCGGTTGCGTGACTGCCAGTAGGCGGAGCTTGCCGGCCTTTGCCAGTTCAATCGTGGTGGGGAGCGCTACAAAACCCACTTGCACCTCTCCAGCCATCACTGCCGTGACCGCAGGGGCGCCGCCTTTGTAAGGAACGTGAACCATGTCCACATCCGCTTGCTGCTTGAAGAGCTCTGTGGCTGCGTGGACAATGGATCCCGTTCCGGTAGACGAAAAATTGATCTTTCCTGGCTGACTCTTGGCCAGATCAATCAACTCCTGGACGCTATTCACCGGAACCTTGGGATTCACGGCTACAGCCAGCGTACTGACAGTACCCATCGTGACAGGCACGAAATCGCGAACTGGGTCGAACGTCAGATTTTTGTATAGAACTCGCGAAATAACCAAGGGCGACAAATCCGTTACGAACAGGATATGGCCGTCCGGGTCAGCCCGGGCAACGTAAGATCCCGCTACTGTGCCGCCTGCGCCAGGCCTGTTTTCAACAATAACGGATTGCCCCAGGATCGGGGTAGCAGCTTCAGCGAGCACACGGGCGAGAATATCGACCGTGCCGCCTGGCGCATAAGGAACAACCAGATGAATGGGCTTGCTCGGGAAAGTGTCCGCACGAGCCGGACTCATGATCAGCATCGCAGCAGCCAAAACCGTCGCTAATTGACGCGCCGCCAATGGTATGACAAACCAGCTCATCACTCCATACAGCCAACGAGTCGCCAGGATATGGGAATCCGTTTTCATTTTGCTTCCTTTTCTATGCTTGAAGACGCGATTTGCGTATCGGCATCTCTTGTGGGAAACATGCTCCTACTGACTGTTACCGTATGCCCTCCGCTATTCCTTTACCGTGGGAATATGCTTTAGCGCTGGAGCATGCGCGCGCTTCCAGACCATCACACTACGCGTGTAATCAATCACGACGGCGCCATCCTCCTTGACGCCGCGCGTTCGGAACTTGACAATACCCTGGGTGGGTCGCGATGCAGACTCTCGCTTATCCACTACCTCGCTGACGGAATAAACCGTTTCGCCCTCAAATAGCGGATTGGGTAAACGTATCTGGTCCCATCCCAGTGCAAAGCCGTTCTCGCTTGTGTCCGTAACACCAAGCCCGGCCACGACGGCAATTGTGATTGCACTATTGACCAGAGGGCGCTCGAATTCTGAAAATGAGGCGTAATGCTGATTGAAATGGATTTGGTTGGTGTTGTTGGTGAGAAGGGTAAACCAGATATTGTCAGCCTGTGTGATCGTCCGTCCAATACGGCTTTTATAGATATCACCGACAATAAAATCCTCAAAAAACCGCCCCTCCCAACCTGTCTTCTCTGCCATGATGTATCTCCTCGCTTGAATTTGAGAAGCGCCGTTGAATTTTCAACTGCTTGCCGCGCGGCGTTCAATGGCCTTCTGCGTCTGGATGACCCGCTCCGCGCGTTCGAGTATGGGCTGCTCTACGACTTGTCCACCCAGCATCACGCAACCTATGCCTGCCGCTGCGGCTTCCTGGAAGGCGGCAACGACCTTGCGGGCATGTTCCACTTCGTCGGCTGTTGGACTGAACACGGAATTGAGAATGGGAATCTGGCCGGGATGAATGGCGCACTTTCCACTAAAACCGAGCTGGCGACTCGCGATGGCGTCGCTGCGCTCCGCCTCCTGATCCTTGAAATTCATATGCACCTGATCCATCGTAAACAACGACGCCATCGCGGCTGCGTTGATTATTGCCGAGCGGGCGAACAACAGATCCCAACCAGGGCCGGTACGCGCCACAGGCAAGCCAAGGTCCCGCGCATAATCCTCTGCACCAAACATCAATCCCTTGAGACGGCGTGTCGACAGCGCTATATCCACCACACAATGTATCGCACGCGCGCTCTCGATCGCGGCAATCAAGCCGATCTGTCCAACCGGCAGACCCGCTTCCTGTTCCAGAAGCGACAGTACCGCATCGGCGGCAACGACGTCCTCTGGCCGATCGACCTTGGGCAGGAGAATGGCAAACAGATTAGGGCTGATTACGGCGCGCATATCGGCACTTTGCCGTCCCGTGGCTACAGAGTTGACCCGGACAATGAGCGACGGAGCGTTTGCCGGGAAGGAACGTCGAAGCACTGCTCCCACCAGCTCGCGCGCAAGATCCTTTTGATCCGGAGGAACCGAGTCCTCGAAATCGAACATAATGGCGTCCGGGCTTTCCGTACCTAATGCGAGCGCCTTCTCGATCATGTTCTGCCGTTGACCTGGCGTGAACATCAATGAACGAAGAATATCCAATGCCGCCTCCAATCAATTGATAGAATTTGTATTTTTATTCTTTGATCGCTGTGCACAGCAGCTCAGCGCGATGTTGTATCCGCCAGCAAAGCACCCATCTTCGGCATAAAAGGCGGCAACCCAAGGGCGCGCAACATGCCCCACAAGCTGGCTTGCGTAGTCGTAACAACAGGCTTGCCGATGCTGCGCTCAGCCGCGTCGATCGCCTTCAAGGTTTGCCAGTTTGAATCGCCCCGGGAATCGCGGAGGCTGTTTGGTTAAAGTACAGCGTTCATCGGCACGGCGGCGGGGTGAGTACGGTGATAGAGTTCCTCCGCCTGTGCAGGAGGAATATACCCGATGGACCCGAGCAGACGCTGATGGTTGTACCAGGCGACCCATTCCAACGTTGCCAACTCCACAGCAGCCCTGGTTTTCCAGGGAGCTCGGCGATGGATCAGTTCGGCCTTGTACAGCCCGTTGATAGTCTCAGCCAGGGCGTTGTCGTAGCTATCGCCTCGGCTACCGACAGACGGCTCGATGCCTGCCTCGGCCAGGCGTTCGGTATAGCGGATGGACACGTATTGCGAGCCCCGGTCAGAATGATGGATCAGAGAGTCTGCGGGGCGCCGGTCATACAGTGCCTGTTCCAAGGCATCCAACACGAAGTCTGTACTCATGGTGTTGCTCACGCGCCAGCCAACGATACGGCGGGCGAATACGTCGATGACGAAGGCCACATATAGCCAGCCTTGCCAGGTCGACACGTAGGTGAAGTCCGAGACCCATAACTGATTGGGCCTGTCAGCGTGGAAGTGGCGATTGACGCGATCCAGCGGGCAGGCCTGCGAACCGTCGGCAATCGTGGTGCGCACCCGCTTGCCCCGACGCACACCCTGCAATCCCAGGCGACGCATCAGACGTTCGACCGTGCAGCGGGCCACGGCCATGCCTTCACGCTGCAGTTGATGCCAGACCTTGCGTACGCCGTAGACCTGCATGTTGGCTTGCCAGACACGCCGAATCTCTGCCATCAAACCCTCGTCGCACTGGCTACGCGCACTGCGCAGTTCTGGACGTCGTTGGCGGGCGGCATGACGCCGATACGCCGATGGGGCAACCTGCAACACCTTGCAGATCGGCTCGACCCCGTAGACGTCCCGGTGCCGGTCGATATAG
>JBAYOJ010000264.1:0-4171 GCA_041678385.1 Burkholderiaceae bacterium
ACTGGCGCGTGCCGACCAGGCCGATTTCAGCTGGATCGCTGCCCATAAGGTCGCAACGGAGCAATCCCTCAGCCTGAAAATGCCGGATACCGCCGGCACCTATGAAGTACGTTTCCTGGACGTAAGCGGCCGCAAAGTATTGGGCCGCGCCATCGTCGAAGTGAAATGAGCATGAGGAACCGGTTCCGGTATCGGCCTGGCGTTCATCTTCTCAAGCCATGCCTTGCCGTCGCAGCGTTGATGTTTGCCGCTGCGACGGCGCACGCCGAGCTTGACGGGCATGGCCCCGATGCCTGGCAAGTGACGGATATTGCGCCTGCCGATGTGCTGAATGTGCGCATGGGCCCGGGCAGCAATTATCCTGTCATCGAGACCTTTCCTCACAATGAGCGCGGGCTGCAGCAGATTACCTGCGTCCCCTTCTATACCGCCGCCCATTACACGGCAATGACTCAGGCGCAAATCAATGCGTTGCCGCCACGCTGGTGTCTGATGCGTAATGCATCGATGAGCAAGGCCGGCTGGGTAGCGCAGCGCTACATCACGCCCGATGACACGGCCAAAGCCCCTGCGGCGCCGGAAGAACAGGCTGCCCATCCTGATACCAGTAATCAAATGATCGCCGAAGCTGAAAACCTCGTTCGAGACCTTTACGACCGACACGCCCGTTCGGAACAAGGTCAAGGGCAGGATCCACTGCAGTCCAGGCTGGCGGGCGACTACTTCACTTCAGACATCGTCGCCCAACTGCAAGCAGGCGGCTTTGGCGCACACCCGCTCTACGGAACTCAGGATTTTGACGGCCGCGTCACCCGCATTGCAGCGGATTCCGATCAGCCCATGATGCGCGGCATGATCACCATCAATGTGGACTTCACCAATTTTGGCCAGTCGCAACGTGCTGTTCACCTGCTGCGCGTTGACACGACGGCGGCCAATCGCCGACTGCGCATTTTCCGGGTGGAACATGATGGATGGTCCTATCCTTAAGGAAGCGCTAAGCCACACAAGCCAGCACGTAATGTTTTAACAATGAAGTTTATTTCTAATACACTCACTACGACGAGGGAGACGACGCATATCCACAACATTCACGAAGACTCCGTGAAATTCTTGTGCGCCCACGGTCTGGCATCATTCAATTCGTATGGAGGCAATGAAGACTCATGAGTACATCAGGACCTGAGGACATAGAGCCCAAAAAAGCGCCAGTGGCCGGCGCCGACGGCATACCCGCGCCTTCCGGGGCCACCAATCTGATCGATACCGACTATGTGGTTGGACAAGATAATTTCTCTGGCCAACTGGTCGTCAAGCTCGACATCCACAGCAAGGTTTTTCTCATATCCGCAGGCACCATCCTGCTGTTCGTACTCCTGACGCTGGCCCTGCAGGAGCAAGCTGCGGGCGTTTTCACTGGCCTGCGCAGCTGGCTGACCAGCAACATGGCAGGTTTCCTTATCGCTTCAGCGAATGTCTTTGTTCTGCTGTGTCTGGGCTTGATCATCTCACCCCTGGGCAAAGTCCGTCTCGGCGGCAAGGAAGCCGTTCCCGACTACACCTATGTGGGCTGGTTTTCTATGCTGTTTGCCGCCGGCATGGGCATCGGCCTGATGTTCTACGGTGTGGCCGAACCCATGTCCCATTTCACCGCTGCCTTCGATGGCGTGGTCGTGGGCGAAGACGGGCTGCGAACCGATTGGGCTCCTCTGGATGGCGCTGCTGGCGACGCTCAGGCGGCGCTGCGTCTGGGCATGGCGGCAACCATCTTTCACTGGGGGCTGCACCCCTGGGCGGTCTACGCCATCGTCGCTCTGGCTTTGGCACTGTTCTCGTTCAACAAGGGCCTGCCGCTCAGCATGCGCTCCATCTTTTATCCACTGATGGGTGAACGGATCTGGGGCTGGCCGGGACACGTCATTGACGTGCTGGCCGTATTCGCCATCATGTTCGGCCTGGTCACCTCGCTGGGTCTGGGCGCTCAGCAGGCCAGTGCAGGGATGGAGCACCTTTTCGGCATCCCCACGGGCGATCTGACGATGGTGCTGCTCATCATCGCCATCACTGCCGTCGCCTTATGGTCGGTGGTAGCCGGCGTAGACAAAGGCGTCCAGCAGCTTTCCAAGATCAACATGGCGCTGGCCTTCCTGCTGCTCGCTTTTGTCATTGCCCTTGGCCCGACCCTGGCCATTCTCAAGGGCTTTTTTGCCAATCTGGGCGCCTATGTCAGTTATTTGCCGGCGCTATCCAATCCCATCGGTCGCGAAGACTCAAACTTTGTCGAAGGCTGGACAGCCTTCTACTGGGCGTGGTGGATAAGCTGGTCGCCTTTTGTCGGCATGTTCATCGCGCGCATCAGCCGTGGGCGCACCGTGCGTGAATTCCTGATCGCCGTCCTGCTGGCGCCTTCCCTGGTGTCAGTGCTGTGGATGACTGCATTCGGCGGCGGAGCCATCAATCAACTGCTGGTGGATAATTTCACTGGCGTACAGGAAGCAGCCCTGGAATTGCAGCTCTTCACCATGTTGAGTCAATTACCGTTGGCAGCCATCAGTTCGTTCGTTGGCGTCATACTGGTGATAATGTTCTTCATCACGTCCTCCGACTCGGGATCGCTGGTGATCGATACCATCACAGCCGGTGGCAAGATCAACGCCCCCGTTTCCCAGCGGGTGTTCTGGGCAGTGGTTGAAGGCGTGTTGGCGATAGCTCTGTTGCTGGGTGGCGGCTTGATCGCCCTACAGGCTATGGCCGTATCCACGGGGTTGCCGTTCACCGTCGTTTTGCTGGTGGGGTGTATTGCTATTGTCAAAGGCTTGTTAAGCGAACCCAGGTAAACGCCCCTGCCCCTTCAATCAATCACCTATGCCGCGCCCCCGGGTGCGGCATATTGCTTTCTAGAGCCATAACGCCCCCAGGCGGTCCCGGCCGGAAAAGTGGGTCGCCACCTGCGCCTGGAATAATTCAGCCGTGGCCAGAGCATCCGTCAGCGCATGATGCGCCTGGTACAAGGGCAAGCCATAACGAGTCCGGCTGTCTGCCAAGCGAATCGAAATGGGTTTTCGCCCCAGCAGACGCAGCAGCCAGTTTGGCTGGCGCCCCCGATACAGCCCGGCTTCAATCTGCATGGTATCCACCATCGGAAACTGCAGGCCTTCCCCAAAAGCCCGATGCACCGCCTGATCAATGAAAGCCCTTTCTATCGGGTGGTAGTGCACCAGAGCCACCTTTCCGGCCAACCGTTCCAGCAAGGGTTCCAGAATATCGGCAAAAGGCGGCGCCCGGCTGATGTCGGTATCTGTAATGTGATGAAAGGCGACAGATTCCGGTATCAGCCCCCCCGCAGGCCGGACCAGCTGATGCCAGGCTTGATTGCTGCGAATGCGCGTCAAGGTCATGGGTATCAGGCCAACGCTCACAATCGCGTGCCGGCGGGCATCCAGGCCTGTGGTTTCCACATCCAGAGCGACGAATTCCACGTCTTCCAACGGTGTATCAGCTTCTGGCCAATGCGCTTGATAGAAACGCGCCAGCGCGGGTCGGCGCGTCGTTGCCGCCATGCGGCCCATGTACTGCGGCCAATCCATGCTGATTCTGGACGGCGCGCTCATGCTCGCGGCCCAGCAGCGTTCAAAGGATAGCGATAGCGGAGAAACTTTTGTGCATTGCTCAGGATCAGGAACGCATCCTTCAAGCCATGCCTCTCTGCCGCCGACACGTTCTCAGGTTCGATATAGTTGTCGGGTTCACGACCCTCCTGTATGTCCAGCGCCTGATGACGAATACGGGAAAAACTGAGAAATTCCAGCGCCTCACGAAGTTTCTTCACTGATTCGGGTGGCATCAGACGCGTTTTGGCAATGTCGTCCAAGCGATCGAAGGAGTTTTGCGCAGTCGAACCGCAAGCCAGTGCGTGGACCCGTATCAAGTCAGTCAACGGCGCGGTACCCCTGCCCTTGATATTGATGATGTTCTTCTGCTGCCCGTCGGTTTCCATCACAAAGGTGCGGAAGAACCCCAAAGGCGGTGTGCGGTTCAGCGAATTGCGCGCCATCAGCGCGAGGAACTGGCCATTGCTGCTGGCCTTTTCAGCAATCAATTCGCGTAATTGTTCGACGAAATCAGATTGCCCACTGACCGCTTCAAGGTCGAAGAAAATATTGCTGTTCAG
>JBAYOJ010000265.1:0-4154 GCA_041678385.1 Burkholderiaceae bacterium
AGGCGGTTTACGCAATAACCGCCTTAGCACGTGAACGTAAAAGAGCGGGTCTTGCATGGCTTACCCGCGCTACGTGTGGCAAGCACGTACTTCGAGTAAGCTCTCAATCGTATCACGCGGGGTAAGGCCGGGTCAAACAAAAAAGGCCGGTAGGCATTGCGCGTACCGGCCTGGGAATTCAGTCGAGTTTCTGTATGTCGGCGTCCGCAATGGTGCGGGCGCTCGATTCCAGATCATCGACCAGAACCTTGTGCAGCTGCTCGGGCGAACCCGGCCGGGTCTCGTAGCCCTGCTTCCTGAGCGTGTCGAGCAACGCCGGCGCCTCGAGTGCCTGGTTGAGCGCGGCGTTGAGCTTGGCGATGGCTTCGGGCGGCGTGCCCGCCGGCGCGAAGAGGCCATACCAGAGGTCGGCCGAATAGCCGCTCACCCCCGCCTCCGCGATCGTGGGCACATCGGGCATCAGTGCGCTACGCTGCGTGGTGGCCACGCCCAGCGGCTTGAGCTTGCCGGCCTCGATGTACGACAACACCGACGCAAGCGTCAGCACGCTGGCCTGCGTATGGTTGCCCACCAGGTCGGTGATGGCTGGGCCTTTGCCTTGTCGATGAGGCCCTGGACCGAATCGATGCCGGTTTCCGAATTGACGACCAGCACGAGCGGTGCGGTGGCCACGAGGCCGATGGCGCTGAAATCCTTCACCGTGTCGAACGCCAGCGACTTGTAGAGCGAGGCGTTGATGGCTGCGGTTGATCAAGGAGATCTATGCCGAGAACCCGCCCTGGCTCGACCCCACGCATGATCCGCTCCAAACCGTATTCGATCAAGCCGGCGCGTTGAGCCGGATGCAGTGGGCGTAATATTCCAGACTGCGCTTGGGGATGCGCGTCAGCGATGGTTGCTCTATGTGTATCAGGCCAAAGTGCTTGCTCAGGCCAAGCACCCATTCCCAATTGTCGGTCGATGACCAGTAGAACATCCCCTTGAGCTTGACGCCTTGCTGATAGGCGGCCTGGGCGGCTTGAATATACCCCCGCATGTATTTGATGCGCAGCGGGTCGTTGACCCAGCCGTCCTTGGGAGCCTCTTCGGCCACCGGAAAACCGAATTCCGTGGCGATGATATCGGGCGCGTTGTAGTCTTTGTGGGCCTTGAGCAGCACCTTGGTGTAGGTGTCCGGGTCATACGGCAGTTCATCGGTTCTTTCGAGTTCGGCGGGCGGTTCCACCAGGGCAATGCCCAGGGGCGAGTTGGGGTCTGCCTTGACGAAGGACCGCGAATAGAAGTTCAGCCCGAAGAAATCGGGCTGGACCGCAATGGCCTGCATATCGCCATCCTGAATGTATGACTCGACCAACGGCAGCGCCAGCGAGGGATAGTCGCGGCCATAGGCGGGCCCGGGAACGGCATCGTTCCACAGAACATCGACAAAGCGCGCGGCCTGTATGTCTTCATCGTTGCCCGAAGGTGCTTCAAACGGCATGATATTGAAGGCCGAGGAAATCCGTGTACCAGAGGCTGTATTCGCCCGGATGGCCGTCAGGGCCCTGCCATGGGCGAGATTGACATGATGAAGAGCCGCGCCCATGTAGTGCCGGGAACGATAACCCGGAGCGAAGGCACCCTGCCCGTAGCCGAATATCGGAATCACGCCAGGTTCATTGAACACCAGCCAGGTCTTGGCCCGGTCGCCCACCATACGCGCCATGATCTCGGCGTAGTCCGCCATCCGGCGGCTGATGTCGCGGTCAAGAAAGTCGCCGGCCCACAGCGGGATGTCCCAATGGAACAGGGTTGGGATGGGTTCCAGGCCGTGCTCCAGCATGGCATCGATCATGCGATCATAGTGATCCAGCCCCCGCACATTGGGCGCTCCGGGAGTTTCGGGCTGGATGCGCGGCCAGGCAAACGAAAATCGGAATGCCTTGACGCCCGCCGCCTGCAACAGCTTGAACTCGTCGAGGTAACGGGTATCGAACTCCGTGTTGCGCACATTGGTCGTCCCGTCCTTGGAGCCACCAATATTATCGATGAAGACATCCCAATTGCTGCGCCCCCGATTCGCACGGCTCTCGGTTTCGGGTGCAGAGGTAGCGACGCCCCACAGAAAATCCGGCTCGAAAGTGTTGTTGCCGGCCTGGGCAAGACGCGGCAGCATCGTGGCTGCTGTCGTGGCGCCCAGCCCGCGAAGAAAGCCGCGGCGGGAAATCGGGAGTGCAGGAATCATATCGCTCGTCTCGGAAAAGGTGAAAGGGCCTGTGGCCCCAAGGAACGGATACACCCCCGGAGTTATAGCGAATGCCTTGGCCCGCCGTAAGGCGAGCAGGGCCGGATTTGTCTCTAATCTGGAACGTTTTCCTCTCTGGCGTTCCGTTTAGTCCATGCCGTCGGCGGGCGGGACACGTGCCGCGATGTAGTGGTGAAACAGAATGGTGGAATTCGTACCCTGAGGGAGGGCCTCACGCAGACCACGCAATTCCTTGGGAGCGATGCCGAACCTGTCGTGAAAGAATCTCGAGAACTGCGAGCGGCCCGAAAAACCGCATTCATGAGCAAGTTCCTTCAACCCTTGCTGGTGTCCATACCCCTGATCAAACCCGGCCTGAGCCGCACGATAGGCATCTGCCGGCGTCGCGACCGTTCGCCCTCGCCCGCCGCACAGGGCCTGATGGAAGTGATTCACACGGTGATCGAGCGCCGGGCGGCCGTACACTGCGGGCCGGCCCCCGACTCCGAGGCCGCCGCACCGCCCGCAGTTTGACTGCCGATACGCTATTCCACCTTACCGGCGCGGGCCCTTGTGATCAGGACGCCTTGCTGGAATATTCCGCGTAGAGTTCGTCGGCCAGCGCGCGCAACGCCCGCCCGATCGCGGCATACTCATATTCATTCAAGTTGGCCAAAGAGGCCCGCCCGGAAGGATGCTGCGTCCCGAAGCCGCGCCCCGGCAGAAGTACGATTCCTGTTTTATCTGCAATGCGGAACAATAGCTCGTTGGCGGCAAACTGGGTCTTCGCCCAGGCGGCGAATGTCTCGCCGTAGAGCTTGAGAGAAATATGTTCGAGGTCGAGCAGCGTGTAGTAGTCGACGGAATTCTCGTTATCGGGCATGTCGATGCCAAGCTCTGTATAAAGCGCGGCCTGGCGGCGGCGAATCACCTGCTTGAGCGAGGCCTTATAGTTGTCGTGCTCGTCCATCAGCGCAGACAAAGAAAACAGCACCATCTGAACCTGCTGCGGCGTAGACAGGCCGGCCGTATGATTTAACGCCACTGTGCGGCTGTCTGCCACCAGGCGGTCGATGAATTTCAGGCCCGAGACATCAGTTATGATTGATGCGTACCGCCGCTCCAGTGCCGCTTTGGCATCGTCGGGAAGCTGCGCCAGCCTGGCATCGAGCACGTTGTCGTTGTGCACAGCAACGGCGCCAAGACGCCATCCGGTTGCTCCGAAATACTTCGAATACGAATAGACCAAAATCGTATTATTGGGGCACACCGCAAACAACGACCGGAAATCGTCGGCAAACGTACCATATACGTCGTCGGTCAGAATCATCAGATCGGGCCGGTGATTCTTCACGATATCGGCAATTTTATTCAGGCTGCGATCATCAAGCTTCACCGAAGGCGGATTACTGGGATTGATGCAGAAAAAAATCTTGATCGCCGGGTCTTTAAGCTTTTCCAGCTCGCTGTCGGGGTACTGCCAGCCTGCTTCAGGGTCGGCGTTGATCGACACCGCATCGAGCCCGTAGACATCCAGTTCCGGGATTTCGATATAAGGGGTGAAAACCGGCATGCCAATCGCGACCTTGTCTCCTTTTCCCACCAGGAGATTCTGTTTGAGCGTGTCAAAGATATAGGTCATCGCCGCAGTGCCGCCCTCGACGGCAAAAACACTGACATCCTTGGCAGAGACGTTTCCACCGACCATTTCTTTCATCAAATAGTCGCGCACGATCTCTTCGCTGATACTCAGCATACGCGGCGGAACCGGATAATTGCAGCCTAGAATGCCTTCCACCGCTTCATGCAAAAAATCCGAAGCCGAAAGGCCAAGCTGATCGCGCACATAACTGGTTGCACGGCGCAGAAAATCCACGCCCTCTTTCTCGCGGTTATCGCTGATGAAACGCTCAAAACGCCCCTCGATACC
>JBAYOJ010000266.1:0-4142 GCA_041678385.1 Burkholderiaceae bacterium
GAAGCGCTGAGTCAAACGCTGGATGCGCTGGGCCCGCACAGCGTGCTGGAACGTGGCTATGCCATCGTGCGCGACGCCCGCGGGGATCTCGTAAAAAATGGGTTAGACTTAAAAGTTGGCGAGACGCTGCAGATTGAGTTCGGGCGGGGCAGTGCGCAGGCTGAAGTGCGGGCCACGCATGGCTTGCTGTAGCCGGGGCGCGACGGCGTACTCCAGGCTGGCCGCCTGTGCTTGAGCCGTGTCATCCCAGGCACGGCGGTGCCTGCAAGGCAGGCAGCGTATCGATGATTTCATCCGCATAACAAAGGGCAATGAACATGGCATTTACGCTTCCTCCGCTTCCGTACGAGATGAACGCTCTCGAACCGCACATCTCCAAGGAAACCCTCGAGTATCACTACGGTAAACACCACCAGACTTACGTCACCAATCTGAACAATCTGATCGCGGGCACCGAGTTCGAGTCGGCTTCGCTGGAAGACATCGTTCGCAAGTCTTCGGGTGGGTTGTTCAACAACGCCGCCCAGGTGTGGAATCACACCTTCTACTGGAACGGTCTTTCGCCCAATGGTGGCGGGCAGCCCGAAGGCGCTCTGGCTGATGCCATCAATGCCAAGTGGGGCAGTTTCGACGCGTTCAAGGAAGAATTCAACAAGCAGGCAGCCGGCAATTTCGGTTCCGGCTGGACCTGGCTGGTCAAGAAGGGCGATGGTTCGGTTGATATCGTGAACACAGGCAATGCTGCCACGCCGCTCACCACGACAGACATCCCGCTGCTTACCTGTGATGTCTGGGAACATGCCTACTACATCGATTACCGGAATGCTCGCCCCAAGTACCTCGAGAGCTTCTGGAATCTGGTGAACTGGCAGTTCGCAGCCCAGTATTTCGCGTAAGGTCAGCGTTGCTGTAAAAAAGGCCGGCGATGCCGGCCTTTTTTAATCGAGCTTGGGTGGAAACCAGCGGTACCACATGCCGTAGACAGAGCAGGCGGCGCAAAAAGAAAATGCCCATTCCAGGGTGGTGAATACCATCAGCACCACGCAGGGGATGATCCAGATGTCGCTACCCAGCGCATAGGCCGTTACTGACACCAGGCTGGCAACGAAAAGAACCTTGTTGGCGAACATTTTTGCGCCGGCGTTTTCTTTCTTGCCGCCCCAGCCACGCGACTCGAAAAGCTTGGCCCATACCCGATGAGCGGGGCATTTATAGTGGCCCATAAAGCCTCTTATCAGCCCCTGCACCACCAGAATGGCCATCAGCCACGGTGTCAGTAGCAGGCTGGCCCCGCACACCAGAAAGTTGACGAAAGCTTCCCAGCGGGTCACGTTGGACCACACAGGGGGCAGATCAAAACGAAGCATATGCGACTCCTTTCGGAAAAGAGGCAAAGTAAGGAATGCTTCATTTTATATTAGTAATAACTAATATACAAATATTAGTAGTATCTAATGTAATGTCGCGACCGCGTTTGCTGTGGCGAATCGGAGCGGCATGCGGGCCGCGACGTGGACAAGCTCCGGCCGACAGGCCGGAGTTCTTCACAGCCCAGGCAGGCCTTCAAGGCGTGTGCCTACGCCGGCGCCATGGCGGGCAAACCAGCCCTGTTCCATTTCCAGCGCGTATTGCACAGGGGTAATGGAGCAATGCGGTTGCAGCGAATTTGCCTGCATATCGGCTGTGCTGGTAATGGTGCCGTGTATATCAATAAAGGCTATGGTCAGGGGTAAGGGCGTGTTTTTCATCCAGAAGCACTGGGATTCAGGGCGGGAAAACACAAAAAGCATCCCGTGATCGGGCTGCAATGCGGTGCGATGCATCAGCCCCTGCGAGCGAGAGGCGTTGTCTGCTGCGACTTCGGCCACCACCTGGTGACGGTCGATTTGCAGCGTGATGCGTGGCAATTCAGCGGTGCGCGGTGCTTGAACGACCGCGACAGGTGCTGCTAAGGGTGGCGTTTGCGCCAGGGTGGGTGGCGCGGCTGCAAGGCTTGAACCGGCCAGAATAGCCAGACAAAAAAAATCAGGGCGTCGACGCCCTGATCGTGAAGTGGATCCGAACATTTTTCGTATTCTACAGAAAGCCCGGCATTCGGTGCCGGGAAAGATGCAGGCGCGAGGGTTCAGCCCGCGGTAATATTGAGTGCCTGCTTGCCTTTCGGACCTTGAGCGATTTCGAATTCGACCTTCTGACCTTCTTTGAGTGTCTTGAAGCCGTTCATTTGGATGGAAGAAAAATGCGCAAAAAGGTCTTCGCCCCCATTGTCGGGAGTAATGAAGCCAAACCCTTTGGCATCGTTGAACCATTTCACGGTTCCTGTCAGCTTTTGAGTATCCCCGGGCACGGAGGTTGCGGTTGAATCAGACATGCGGACTGCCCTCGACTTTGGTGTGTTAGATTGATACTTGGCTACAGAGGCAAGCTTTCGCCTATGGATTCTGATATGCAACAATTATCACTGAGCACACAGAATCAGCTCATGATGCGCAATTAGCGCAATCGGCGTCAACTATCGGAAACACTAGTATTTGTCATGGGCACTCAGGTCGTACGGACAAACAACACACAGACCGACCGCAAGCCGTCCAGGCTTGCGCCGCCACCGATGTATCAGGTGGTGCTACTCAACGATGATTACACACCAATGGATTTCGTGATCGTTGTGGTACAGCATGTATTCGGGAAATCTCTAGAAGAGGCGTCGCGCATCATGTTGAAGGTGCATCATGAAGGGCGGGGTGTGGTCGGTGTATACACGCGGGACATCGCCGCCACCCGCGTTGAATCCGTGATTCAGCTTGCGCGCATGAACCAGCATCCGCTTCAGTGCATCATGGAACCCGTGCCCCCCGCTGATTGACACCGTAGTATTCGCTGCCTTGTGTTGCGTGAAACCCCACTCAAGGACGCCGCTGGCTCATCCTTTGTTACGGTTGGTTTGGATACGGCGCACGTGGGGCCAACTACGGGTATAGTAAAGTCATTGTGTGGCGGCCCGAGACGACGCCACAGGTTTCAGATAATGGCGATACGCAAGCTCGATTTAGTCATAGAATAAGAACAGGGATTTGTCGAATTTGTTTGTCCCGCTCCGATATGCACTGGAGGTAGCGTGATCTCCGAAGAACTTGAAGTCAGCCTGCACATGGCCTTTGTCGAGGCCCGTACGGCTCGGCATGAATTTATCACCGTAGAGCACTTGCTGCTCTCCTTGCTGGACAACGCGGCGGCCAGCGAGGTGCTGCGTGCGTGCTCCGCCAACATCGACACTTTGCGCCAGGATTTACGCAAATTCGTGGCCGAAAACACACCTGTGTTTCCGGGCGACGAAGACGTGGATACCCAGCCTACTTTAGGCTTCCAGAGGGTCATCCAGCGTGCGATCATGCACGTGTCCTCAGGCAATTCCAACAAGAACATGGTCACCGGGGCCAACGTCCTGGTTGCCATGTATGGCGAGAAAGACTCTCACGCGGTCTATTTCTTGCAACAGCAGGGCGTCACCCGTCTGGATGTCGTGAACTACTTGTCGCACGGCATCACCAAGACGCCCGAAGAGCCGCCAGTCGAACCGCCGAAGGCACAGCAAGTGGAAGAAGCGAAATCCGATCAGCAGAAGTCCCCGTTGGAACTCTACGCCACCGATCTGAACGCGGAAGCGCGGCAGGGCCGCATTGATCCGCTCATCGGTCGCGAACTTGAGGTCGAACGGGTCATCCAGGTACTTTGCCGTCGCCGCAAGAACAATCCCTTGCTGGTCGGCGAAGCCGGCGTGGGCAAAACCGCCATTGCCGAAGGGCTGGCGTGGCGCATCACCCGCGGTGATGTCCCGGAAATCCTTGCGGATGCACAGGTGTACGCCCTTGATATGGGCGCATTGCTGGCCGGCACCAAGTATCGTGGCGATTTCGAACAGCGGCTCAAAGCCGTGCTGAAATCCCTTAAAGACAACAGCAACGCCGTCTTGTTCATTGACGAGATCCATACGCTTATCGGGGCGGGTTCTGCATCCGGTGGCACGCTTGACGCCTCCAATCTGCTTAAGCCGGCCCTGTCCTCGGGCCAGCTTAAATGCATGGGCGCCACCACCTATAACGAGTACCGCGGCATCTTCGAAAAAGACCATGCGCTTTCGCGCC
>JBAYOJ010000267.1:0-4138 GCA_041678385.1 Burkholderiaceae bacterium
CAGGGCAGGCGCGGGAGCGCTGCCCTGTAGAGCACGGCTGATCAGCCGGTTTCTTTGACCCTGTAGACCAGGGTTGCCGTCTTGGCGAGGCCGAGCACCTTGACGGTGACACTGCCCAGCAACAAGCGCGACAAACCACTACGCCCGTGACTGCCGATAAAGATGAGATCGCAACCGTCTTCTTCGGCAGCCTGCACGATGCCATCGGCAACATTGAAGTTGGATACCACCTTGCCGGAAGCCTTGACGCCGGCCGTTTCGGCACGATCAAGAACCTGTTTGATGTATTTCTGAGCCTGCTCGTTGGCAGTTTTTTCGTAGTCTTCGTCTGTGATGGCGTAAGCCGCCGCCATTCCGTCGAAACCTACCGTGGCAGCAAAGGGCTGTGTGACGTACAGCGCGACGACTTCGGCGCCGATTTCACGGGCGAAGCATACCCCCTTGTTGGCCGCCTGGGCGGACAACGGTGAGCCATCGGTGGGAATGAGGATCTTTTTAAACATGATGTGCCCCTGTAACAGAAAATCGAGTGGTGACAGCTTACCCGCTGATGTCGGTCGCAGATATCAGCGTTTACGCTGCCTTTTTGCGTTAGATCAAGTCATCGTGGCTGCGTTGAACAAATGGGTGCAACGCGTGCCCGAGCGGCAGTACGCGAGCACCGGTGCGGGCATTTTATCGAGCAATTCCCTGAATCGGGCAACATCTTCCGTAGTCATCGCGCCACTGATGACTGGCTGGTATTCTACCTGCAGCCCTGCGGCCAAGGCTGCGGCCATTACATCGGCGGATGCCGGCTGGCCGGCACCCCCTTCGCCATCAGGCCGGTTGATGATCACGCTGCGGTAGCCAGCGTCCGCAACAGCCTGCATATCCTGGGGACCCAACTGAGGCGCCACCGCAAAATTGTCGGTAAGCGGGTGTAGGGGCAATGACATTCTCTGCAACTCCGTATAATGGGTCGATATAGGGGGGATCATGGAAAATAGTATGACTGCCTTGCCCGGCTTGCAAGCGGGCCAATCGATGGAAACGATCACCACCAGTACGATACGCGACGCCACGGCTGCGGATATCCCGCAAATACAGCAAATCTACGCACACCATGTGCTTGCCAGCACGGCCACTTTCGAAGACACACCGCCCACGGTCGAAGAAATGGTCCGGCGCCTGAACGACATTCAAGACCAGGGGCTGCCCTGGCTGGTCGCCGAGCACGAAGGCCGTATATTGGGCTATTGCTACGCCGCGCCCTATCGGCCCAGGCTCGCCTATCGCTACACCGTCGAAGATTCCGTCTATCTCGCTGATGGCGAATCGGGCAAAGGTATTGGCCGCAAGCTGCTTGCGGCGCTGATAGAACGTTGTGAACAAGGGCCCTGGCGCCAAATGATTGCCGTCATTGCAGGCACCCAGAACCAGGGCTCGATCGCCTTGCATCGCAAGCTGGGGTTCGCTCATGTGGGCACCCAGCCAGAAACCGGATACAAATTCAGCCAATGGATTGATGTCGTCTTCATGCAAAGGGCGCTGGGGCCAGGGGGCAGCACGCCACCCGCAAACTGAGCAGCGCCGCGCCTGAACAGTGGCATCATCAGGCAGGAATGCGTTTACGGCTCACCGTGATGCCGTATTCCTGCAGCCAGGCGCCTACCTCATCGCTTTTCCAAGCCTCGAATTCAGCCAGGCGCTGTGAACCCAGGGTGTCGCCGGGTACAGCGCCCGTTGCGGGATGGCACATGATCAGATCGCCATCGCCAGCCGCCGCCAGCCACTTGCGCAGCAGGGCCGTATAAGTTTTGCGGCCCCCTTCGAAGCCATACACCCCGAGAAAACCGCGATTAAGCGCGTAGCCGCGGGCCTCAGCCAGCTTACGGTAATGGCCGGCGCCCAGCAAAGCGATGATGGCTGCTTTGATGCGCATGCCCGCTGGCACGCCCGGCTGCCGAGGGGCCCGCGTGCTGCGCAGCCAGGGCCGCAGGGCACCTGCAACATGGCGATTATCAAGCTCGCGCAGCAGCGCTTCACGGATCTGTGGAAACTGATGCACGTGCTGGTGTCCATCCACATAGTCGGGCAACCGGCCCATCACTGCCTCGAAACGATCGAACTGCCTGCGGATGTGATCGTGCACCCCGGCCGGGTCAAGACGGCGCATCCAGCAGGCTGGAATCAGCTTTCCCAAAGGCAGGAACAGGCCATCTGCGGCCAAACGTTCGGTGAAATTGAGATGCAGCCCGCACTGCAAGCCGCTGGCTAGCAATTGCGGAGCATGGTCAGTGAACGAGGGGCCGTCGGTCAGGCAGCTGGTGGCGCTCAACCGCCCTTGCTCCGCAAGCCCGAGTATTGCGACATCCACAGCCGGATGCAGGCCAAAATCGTCCGCACATACCCAAAGCTGCGTTGTTCCCATGCCTGCCCCCAATTGATCAGCCCGGCGGCCCCGGCGTAGGGCATTGGCCCGGCACCGTACCCGCGTCCAGATACCAGGCGCGCACTTTGCCCGCCCCGACGACCTCCGTCAAGTCAGACAGTATGGCATGCTGCGCAGCGGCTTCTTCCGAACCAATGACCCAAAGATTCACCACGCGCCGCTCGCAAAGCCTTTCCAGAAATGCTTCGTGAGTCAGAAGCAGACGTTGGGCGACATCCGGGGCAAACCGCGCCGATTCAAGCAGTTCTTTTTTCCAGGCAGGCATGGAAGCGTTATCGCCCGGGGCCCAATCCGCCGCCACATGCACCAGCTTGGACGAGCGCATGTAGAAATTGAGCTCATAATCATAGCGATCGAGCAGGATCACCTTGTCGGTCGTGGGCTGATAAAGGGACATCACGCTTTCGATGGCGGGCAGCATGGTGCTGACCCGCTGTGCATGAAAGAATACCCCGGCCAAACCCACCGCCACAGCCAGCAGCGTATGCAGACACCAGGCAAAGACATCCCGCCAACTGCGGCCCGCGGCGGCAGGCGCCAACGCCAGCACGCCGAAATAAAGAAGTGGCACCACCATGATGGCCGCGTGGCCCATTGGTGCCATGGCTACCAGCGGGTGCAAAAGCGCCAATACCAATAGCCATATCGCCATAAGCCCAGCGAGCGACGTGTGCAGAGCCTTCCGGCGCATAGGGTCGCGATATCGGTACAAGCACGAAAACAGCGGCAAGCACGCCGCCAGCACCAGTAAACCGCAGGAGGGATAGCCTGGATCGTTTCCTTCGTGCTTTAGGACAGCCAGTGCCGCACGCTCTACCATGTACCACACCATGCCGGGCTGTTCGGGCGCGACCAGCCAAAGCCAAAGCAACACCGACACCACCACCGCCAGTGAACCGGGCCACCGACACAATGCCATTGCAAGGTCGAACCGACGCCGCAGGGCCAGCCAGAGAAAAACCGTAAGCAGGGGTACCAGCATGGCGAGCGGCCCCGCCGCCAGGCCGAGCAAGGCGGTAGCCCCCCAGGCACTGATCAGCCATGGGGCAGGCCAGCCACCGGCTTCCAACCCTGCCCCGGCCCTGTGAAAACTGCCCACCGCCACTGTCAGCAACAGAATATTGAACATGTCCGGCGATGCAAATCGACCGACAACTATCAGCGCGGGCTGCAACAGAAACAGGATAGCCAGCGTCCATCGCCCCAACCTGAAGGGCCAGGGCGACAGTGCATTTGCCATGAAACCCAGCATCAGCGCCGCCGAAAGCGACGACAGCAGGCGCAACACCCATTCACCGCTACCAAAAACAGCTAGCAGGCCCAGTGATACCCAATAATATAAAGGCGCGCCATCCAGCACCGGCAAGCCATCGACACGAGGCATGGCGTACTGCCGGGCCGCCCACATGTCGTGGACGATGCCGGCATGCCTGGCTTCGTAGGGGCTCAACAAGGCATACGAACCATTACCTATGCTCAGCCATGCCAGCGCCACCAGCGCCAGCCAGACAGGAACTGTCCAATCAATTCTCTTGGAAACCAAATGCAACCTTGCAAAGACGGCATTCGGCCCACCGGAGCTATGCCCCGCTTTCATTGTTCAATCCTTGGCAATGAAGCCCTGTTGCAGGGATTCGTTTAACGTGAATACATCTTTGTGGCCACGCCGGGCCTTGCCCTCGTTGCCAGACCCGCGCCCCGCCG
>JBAYOJ010000268.1:0-4131 GCA_041678385.1 Burkholderiaceae bacterium
TCTGAATACCGCCGTCGGCGTGCTCTATTCCTTTTCCGCACGCGTACTGCAGCCCGGCACAGCCAGCTTTCGCTGGGGCACGATCGCCGCTGGCGTTTTCGCCTTTGCTGGCAGCCTCGTGGGCTTTATTCAGCTGGTGGGCACGGTCTACCCGTTCTTCGGTTATCTCGGCTTCATTCTGATCATCTGCACCGTCATCGGGTGGATCCGTGCCCGGGGCACGGGCGAGCATAAAGCTGATACAGCGGTTTGACGCATGGCCCGCTGTGCGTGCCAGAAAAATGCGCAGCGGCACCCCCACACGTACAATACTGATGCACATCGCCATCCGGCGGCGCCCGTATCAGGGCTGATCTCAGCCCCCAGCGCATCCCTCACATAGCCCTCGCCCCCCCATTTCCGTGACCACACGCACCTTTTCCACCTTACCCCTTCCATCCGCCCAGCTCGATAACCTGACGCAGATGGGGTATGACTTCATGACGCCGGTTCAGGAACAGGCCCTGCCTGTGATTCTGGAAGGTCGCGATCTGATCGTGCAGGCCAGAACAGGCAGCGGCAAGACCGCTGCCTTTGGCCTGGGAATCATGCATCGCCTGAACCGGGAACGCTGGGTGGTACAGGCTTTGGTCATCTGCCCCACACGGGAACTTTCCGAACAAGTCGCAACGGAGCTGCGGCGTCTGGCGCGCGCAGAAGGCAACATCAAGGTGCTGACCCTGACAGGCGGCGCATCGTCGCGCCCGCAGGTGGAATCGCTCGCTCATGGTGCTCACATCATCGTCGGCACACCCGGGCGGCTTCTTGACCACCTGGACCGCCAGACCCTGGACTTGTCCGCTGTGCACACGCTGGTGCTGGATGAAGCCGATCGCATGGTGGACATGGGGTTCTTCGCCGACGTCATGGAAATCACTCAAGCCTGCTCCGCTCAGCGCCAGACCTTGCTGTTTTCCGCCACCTACCCCGACAGCATCCGCGATGACGCAGGGCTCCTGCTTAGAAATCCGGAAATGGTAAAGGTAGATATCCCACATGACGACGACCAGATTGAGCAGCATTTCTACGAGGTTGAAGAGGCGCAGCGGCTCCAGGCGGCGGCGACATTGCTGCGCCATTTCCAGCCCGAATCCGCGCTGCTCTTCTGCAATACGAAGGCTGCCTGCGCCGATTTGACCGCCTATCTTCGACACGAGGGCTTCAGCGCACTGGCACTGCATGGCGATATGGACCAGCTCGACCGCGACGATGTGCTGGTGCAGTTTTCGAATCACAGCTGCAACATCCTTGTGGCGACAGACGTCGCGGCACGCGGCCTGGACATTCCGTTGCTGCCTATGGTGCTCAATGTCGAGTTGGCCCGTGACCCACAGGTGCATATCCACCGTATTGGCCGTACAGGCCGTATGCAGGAAAAGGGCCTGGCCCTAAGCATATGCAGCCCGGATGAACGGCATATCGCATCGCGTATCGAGAAATCCCAAGGTCAAGCCTTGGACTGGCAAGCCTTGCCACGCCTGAAGAAGGCGTCCATCGGGCGACCCGTCAGGGCGCCCATGGCAACCCTGCTGGTACTGGGCGGCAAGAAAGCCAAACTGCGGCCTGGGGATTTGCTGGGGGCCTTGACCGGCGACGGCGGGCTGACCCGTGATCAGGTCGGCAAGATCAACATCACAGATCAGGTTTCGTACATTGCCCTGGATCGCGACATTGCCCATCGCGCCTTTCCGAAACTCAGCAATATCCTGATCAAAGGCCGCAGGCAGCGCATGAAGTTGCTCTGACCCGGCCTGCGCCCCGGTTTGATTCGCAGCGACTAAACGACGCGGCGGAACCTGGAAATAAGCACCGAAATGGCAAAAAGCTGGGCGATGAGGGCGACCATCAGCGCAGCATAAAGCTGCGTGCTTTCCAGCTGCGGTGGCGTAAGGCTGTTGCCCCGCACAATAAGCCAATGAACATAGCAAATAAAGACGGCGACCCCCATGGAGCACCACTGCAGCCATTTGGCAATGTAGCCAAGTGACTCGACCCTGCGTTCCGGTGCCAACCAATAGGCCTTGTTCGGGAGGGTGAGCGCATCTTCAGGACGGTAAGCCACCCAGCGACCAATGTAGAAGGTGACAAAAGGAACGAGGATGACGATAACTGTCATGACACCCAGATAGCTCTCGCGTGACATGAAGGAATCGGCTGTGCCCGAGGTATCGAAGCGCGAAATAACCTCGGGTGGCAACGAAGCCCCGGTCAACCAGATATAGCCGGCAGCCAGTGCGGCTACCGAAAGAACGACGCGCACGGTGCAGGTCTCCTGTGATGTGAAGCATCTTTGATAATGGGAAAAATATGTAGCCCATAACCCGCACCCCCGTCAAACGGAAATGAGTAAGGCGGCACAGCACACTATCCGAACCCATGCTGTCTTTCACAGCCGTGTCCTTGAATCTTTGCTTCCCAAACTAGCTTCCCACACATTAATTTAGTACTATCTAAATTAGTACTATCTAACAAATGAACCAGTAGGGCGACATATGTCGTTCAAGCCACGGGAAACCAGGATGAAGAACGAAATTCACACCGATGTGGCCATCATCGGCGCGGGCAGCGCCGGCCTGTACGCCCTGCGCGAAGTGCGCCGTGCGGGGCGAGACTTTCTGTTGATCGACAGCGGCCCGCTGGGCACCACCTGCGCCCGTGTCGGCTGCATGCCTTCCAAGGTGGCCTTGCACATGGGTGCCGCATGGGCCAAGCGCAACACTCTGCCGGCCCTCGGTATACGCGGCACTGAAGGCTTATCGATCGACCATTCGGCGGCCTGGGCACGGTTACGGGAACAACGAGATCATTTCGCGGCTAATGCCGCTGGCATGACACACTCAGCAGCGGGCGACAAACTGCTTGCAGGGCGGGCCCGCTTCAAAGAGCCCACGCTTATTGAAGTCGAATCGGCCACCGGCAGCTGTTACGTCAGGGCCAGGTCGGTGGTCATTGCCACTGGCTCGCGACCAGTCACACCCGCGTGGCTTGAAGGCATACGTGACAGAACAATCACCACTGACGAGCTTTTTGAGCTCGACGCCTTGCCACCCAGCATGGGCATCATGGGCCTGGGCGCCATTGGCCTCGAAATGGGCCTGGCACTGTCCAGGCTGGGCATCCGTGTAGTGGGCACCGACCTGGCCCCCAACATTGGCGGTATTGCGGATCCCGTCATTGCCGAACATGCCCGTTCCCGATTCGCACGGGAAATGGAACTGTGGGCAGGGGTGGAAACCCGCCTGGAACGAACCGACTCGGGCGTGCTGATGCACACTGGCGACCGCAAGGCGGAAGTCGGCCTATTACTTGCCGCCTTGGGGCGCCGCCCCAATCTCGAGGACCTGGGCCTGCGGGAAGCA
Organism: Burkholderiaceae bacterium; assembly: GCA_041678385.1. Taxonomy (GTDB): domain Bacteria; phylum Pseudomonadota; class Gammaproteobacteria; order Burkholderiales; family Burkholderiaceae_B; genus Yanghanlia. The sequence continues at coordinate 3,399 of JBAYOJ010000268.1, forward strand.
TGTTTTCCTATCGATGACCGGGGCCTGCCTCATTTCGATTCCGCAACCATGCAAGTCGCAGACCTTCCGGTATATCTCGCTGGCGATGTCACCGCCGACCGGTCTTTAATGCACGAAGCTGCTGACGAAGGAGCCATCGCAGGCTATAACGCAGCACGCCAGATACCCACCCGCTTTGCTCGCAAAACGCCGGTTGGCATTGCATTTTCTGATCCAGACATCGTGACAGTGGGCGCCCGCTTTGATTCTCTTCCGCCTCAGGACATCATTATCGGCACGGCAAGCGGCGATTCAAATGGCCGCTCCCGTATTCTTGACGCCACCGAGAGCGTGCTACGAATCTATGCCGACGCCACCAACGGCCGCTTATTGGGAGCAGCCATGCTGGCTACAGGCGGCGAACACCTCGCGCATCTGCTCGCGTGGGCTGTACAGCGCCGCGAAACAGCTCGCGATCTGCTAAACCTGCCCTTTTATCATCCGGTCATCGAAGAAATACTGCAATCAGCCCTGCAAGATGTTGTCCGGCAACGGCCATCAAGCGCAGCCTACCCGATGGGCTTGGCGCCGGCCGACAGATCCTGAATCGGCAATCTCGAATATGCATATGCCGGGCCGGCGGCGCAAGCAGATTGCTCTGGTTTGCCCGCCATGCTCAACCTTCACAACCCGGGGCCTTATGCCATGTCACAGCCATTATCCGCCACGCCTGGAACAGGCGTCCGTGCCGAAA
>JBAYOJ010000269.1:0-4123 GCA_041678385.1 Burkholderiaceae bacterium
CACTACAAGCGCATCCGCAGTCAGCAACTGCCCCCGCGTCTGTATTGATTGATACCAGAATCCTTCATACAGGATCTTCTCGCTCGTGTCGACGTCGTAGATGTCGTCGGGCGATATGTGCAGCTGCGCAAGGGTGGAGCCAACCTGCTTGGACTCTGCCCCTTCCATAACGAAAAAACACCTTCGTTCACCGTCAGCCCCACCAAGCAGTTTTATCACTGTTTTGGTTGCGGCGCGCACGGGACAGCCATCACCTTCCTGACCCAACACACCGGTGCCAGTTTTCCGGAAGCGATACGCACGCTTGCCGGCACTGTGGGTATGGTTGTGCCTGAAGCTCAACGATCTCCCAGGCAGCGTCAGCTTGACCAGCAAAGAAAGCAAGAAATTTCCCGGCATGAGCAGGTGCTAGAGACTGCGCGACGCCATTATCTGAACGGTTTGAAAAGATCTCCCCAGGCGATCGATTACCTCAAATCACGGGGGCTCAGTGGTGAAATCGCAGCCCGGTTCGGGCTGGGCTGGTCGGGTACGGACAGGCGCGGGTTGACGGCGGTTTTTGCCGATTATGAAGACCACATGCTGGTGGAATGCGGCCTGGTCATCGAAGCCGAAGACGGCCGGCGCTACGACCGTTTTCGCGAGCGGATCATGTTTCCGATCCACAATGCTCGGGGCAAACTGGTCGGCTTTGGTGGCCGCATCATCGGCAAAGGCGAGCCCAAGTACCTGAACTCCCCGGAAACGCCCCTGTTTTCCAAGGGCCGTGAACTCTATGGTTTGTGGGAATCACGTGCGGGCATCAGGCGCGAAGCTTGCGTGCTTGTGGTTGAAGGCTATATGGATGTCGTCGGCCTGGCTCAGCATGGCATGGATAATGCTGTGGCTACGCTGGGTACGTCAACCACGCCCGAGCATGTGCAGAAGCTGCTGCGCGCCAGCCACAAGATTGTGTTCAGTTACGATGGCGACACGGCAGGCCGGCGGGCTGCCTGGCGCGCTTTGCAGGCCTGTCTGCCGCAAATGCGTGACGACGTGTCGTTGCGTTTCCTGTTTCTGCCCGCCGAGCATGACCCCGATTCCTACATACGGGCGTATGGTGACAAGGCCTTCCGGGCAACCATGGACGAGGCGGTTCCACTGTCGCGTTTCATGATGGACGAGCTGGCATCCAGGCATCGCCTCGATGAAGCCGAAGGCCGGGCCGCTTGCGTGCATGAAGCCATACCCTTGCTGGCCAGCCTGCCGCAGAATGCCTATCGCCTGCAGCTCGAACGCGAATTTGCCCGCCTGGTGCTGCTGACGCCCGAAGAGCTAACCGGATTGTTGGAAGGGGCACCAGCGCAGCAGCGTAGCAGCGAGCCGCCGTGGGTTTCGGGCCCGACCCGTTTCGAAGAAACCAGTGCATCACCCGGCCCGGATCCACGCAATGAAGATGGAATGTTGCACGCCGGCCTGATGTCAGGGCCGGTCACTGAGTCTTTCCCGGCAATGCCGTCCAACGCGGGCAGGGGGCAGAAGCGGTCGCCCAATCGCGGCGGTACCCGGCACAGTGTCACACCTATGGCCAAGCAATTGCTGCGCTTGTTGATTGCTCATCCGCAACTTGTTGCCGGCCTTGGTGATCAACAGCTTGAAATTCTTGAACGAGGCCCTCATCTAACTCTTGTGCGCGAGCTGATCGCGCTTGTCGCCGCCAGCGGCGCCCGCCACGCCGGGGCGTTGTTGCAAGCGGCGGAACCTGATTCCGATCTGGAGCAGGTGCTGTCCGGGCTAGGGCCACATGTGCTGGCCGAAGATGACCTGCCTGACCCGCAGGCCGAATGGAATGATGCCCTGAGACGCATTGAGCTTGACATGATCAAAGCAGAACAGACAGAACTGGCGCAGGCGGGGTTGAAGGATGCCCCCGACCAGCGACGGTATCAGGATTGAATCGCCGCCGTATTCTTCTTGAATCTGGCGGTGTCAGCAAACTATTGTAAAATGGAACGTTTCTCGGCGCATACGCTTAGGCGATGCGCAGACTTCCTTCTTTTCGAAGCAACGAGTGGTGGCCTCGTTCCCTTCCTGTGTTTTTGCGTCTACGGAAAGCGACTATGACCAAAGTTACCCGTGTTTCCCCTGAAGCGACCGACGAGGCCGCGACGAAAACCAAGATTGTGGCGGCGACCCGCGATGTCGACACGCTCGCAGTGAAGGCCGGGGAAGAGGCCGGGGCAGCGCCTGCGAAGACTGCAGCCAAGAAAACCGTCGCCAAGAAGGCGGCGGCAAAAAAGACGGCAGCCAAGAAAATCGCCGCGAAGAAAACCGCTGCCAAGAAAACAGCGGCAAAGAAAACGGTGGCCAAGAAGGCAGCCGTACCGCGCGCGACCAAATCGACGGGCCGCCGTCCCGGCCGTCCTGCCAAGAATGCCAATCAGGACAGCAGCGATTTTGCCGATGATGATAACGGTGATGGCGAGGTCATTCCCGAGCTCAAGCCATTGCCCAAACGGGGCAGCAAACGTGCCAAGGGCGAAAAAGACGTCCCGGCGCGCAGCCAGCTCACACCTGAAGAACAGGAAGCGCGTCGCAATCGCCTGAAGGTGCTGATCAAGCTGGGCAAGGACCGCGGCTACCTGACTTACGGCGAAATCAACGATCACCTGCCAGATGACCTGGTCGATGCCGAAGCCATCGACGGTATCATCAGCACCTTCAGCGACATGGGCATTTCGGTCTATGACCAGGCACCTGATGCCGATACCTTGCTGATGAGCGATGCGACCCCTGTGGCGGCCAGCGACGATGACGTGGAAGACGAAGCCGAAGCCGCGTTGACCACGGTGGACTCCGACTTCGGGCGCACGACCGACCCCGTCCGCATGTACATGCGAGAAATGGGCACGGTGGAATTGCTCACTCGCGAAGGCGAAATCGAGATCGCCAAGCGTATCGAAGACGGCCTCAAGCACATGGTCATGGCCATTGCCGCGTGCCCGACCACCGTCAGCGAAATCCTTGAGCACGCCAACCGCGTGCGCGATGGCTCGATACAGATCAACGAATTTGTTGACGGCCTGGTCGACAAGGAAGGCGAAGACTACGCCGGTTCCGGCGTGACGGGCGAAGATGACGACGACGGCCCGGCCGGCGGCATGAGCAGTAAGCAGATCGAGCACTTGCACAAAAAGGCCATGAAGAAGTTCGATATCGTGCAGGAATGGTTCGACAAGAAGCGCGAAGCCTTCGAAACCGAAGGTTATTCTTCTGTCGCCTACCAGGAAGCGCATGAAGCGATCCTGAATGAATTGATGGGCGTGCGCTTCACGGCCAAAATGGTCGAACGCCTGGCCGACACCATGCGTGCTCAGGTAAGGGAAATCCGTCAGTACGAGCGCGCCATCATGCACACTTGCGTCGACCGTGCCGGCATGCCGCGTGGTTACTTCATCAAGACTTTTCCGGGCAATGAAACCAACCTGGATTGGGTGCTCGACGAAGTTGCCGCCGGCCATCCGTACTCAGAGACGCTCGAACGCTACGTACCCGATGTGCAGGAAATCCAGAAGAAGCTGATCGAACTGCAACGCTCCGTGGTGCTGCCGCTCAAGGATCTCAAGGATGTCAACAAGCGGATGGCCACGGGTGAGGCCAAGGCCCGCAAGGCCAAGCGCGAAATGACAGAAGCCAACCTGCGGCTCGTCATTTCCATTGCCAAGAAGTACACCAACCGTGGTTTGCAGTTCCTTGACCTTATCCAGGAAGGCAATATCGGGCTGATGAAAGCGGTCGACAAGTTCGAGTACCGGCGCGGGTACAAGTTTTCGACCTATGCCACATGGTGGATACGTCAGGCAATCACGCGTTCCATTGCCGACCAGGCCCGTACCATCCGTATTCCGGTTCACATGATCGAGACGATCAACAAGATGAATCGCATCAATCGTCAGATTCTGCAGGAAACGGGTGCAGAACCCGATCCCGCCACGCTGGCACAGAAGATGGACATGCCGGAAGACAAGGTCCGCAAGATCCTCAAGATCGCCAAAGAGCCCATTTCCATGGAAACTCCCATCGGCGACGATGATGATTCCCATCTGGGCGATTTCATCGAGGATACGGGTACGCTGTCGCCGGC
>JBAYOJ010000270.1:0-4101 GCA_041678385.1 Burkholderiaceae bacterium
ACAGTCCCCCGTGTAACCGCCCAGCCGGCGCCGGAACAACCGTGCCAACCACAGTGTCGCAAGGGCAGCCAACAGCACGCCGGCAAGCAATGACGCCCAGGACAACCAGCCCATTGCCCCTGTGAACAGCAACACCACGGCACCCGTGATGGCTGCCACGGCGAACTCGCTGTCGCTCATGCGATGGCCCAAGGGCTTGGCCTTGCCTTCTTCCTTGGCATATTCCATGCGCCAGATAAGGGCCGCGGAAAACAGCCGCGATACAGGATGGCCGACGAGCAGCGCACCCACCGCCGCCACAATACCCGGCAAGCCGGCAAGCGCCGCACACTTCACCGCCAGCAGCAGCAAGATGCCGACGGTTCCATAGGCGCCAATGCGCGAGTCCTTCATGATTTCGAACGCACGTTCCCGCGTCAAACCCCCGCCTACACCATCGCAGACATCGGCAAAACCATCTTCGTGAAAAGCACCAGTCAGATACACGGTAGATACGGTGGAAAGCAGCACCGCCACCGGCACGGGCCACCACTGAGCCGCCAGCGCGTAAACCATGGCCGCCACGACGCCGACCAGCAGCCCCACCAATGGGTAGTAGCGGGTGCAGTGATTCAACCACTCGGGCGCGAACCCCACCCAGCGGGGAATGGGCACCCGGGTAAAGAACTGCAGCGCCGTGAAAAACAGGCGCAACTGATGCACGGCCGCATTCTGCCAGGCGTTAGAGGGTCCGGTGGTCATCCCTGCTTTCCTCGGCCATCTTTATCTTTTCAGCCGTCACGCTGCGGGTCTGAGCTTCACCCATGTCGTGGCTGGCCGCCCGCCCCGCATCATCAACCCCAGCTGAATCGAAGGTGGCCATGTCACACAGGAAGTCGGCTGCTGCATGCAGCAGCGGCACGGCCAGCGCGCATCCGGTACCTTCGCCCAGACGCATGCCAAGATCCAGCAGTGGCCGCGCACCCAGCACATCAAGCATGCGCGCATGACCGCGCTCATCAGAGCGGTGCCCGAACACGCAGTAATCCAGAATCGATGGCCGCAAGGCTGCCGCAGCCATCAAGGCGCTGCCTACAATGAACCCATCGATGAGCAGCAAGCGACGTTGCGCCGCCGCGCCCAGCATGGCACCGGCCATCATTGCGGTCTCGTAGCCGCCGAAAGCCGCCAGCGCTTCAATAGGCCCGCGGGCCTGCGCATGCAAAGCCAGGGCACCCTGCAACACGGCCTGTTTGTGCCGGATGCCGTCGGCATCCAGGCCGGTTCCCGCACCCACGCAGTCTTCCAGCGGCACACCACCCAGACGATGCAATAAAGCGGCCGCCGAAGTCGTGTTGGCAATACCCATTTCACCAAAGCCCAGCACATTGCCAGGCACCGTATCCATGAGCTCCATGCCGTAGCGCAACGCGAGTTCGCATTCATCCCGGGTCATGGCCTGCTCGCGAGAAAAATTGCGCGTCCCGGCACAGACCTTGCGTACAATCAGCCCCGGCCGAGGGGAAAAATCGTGTTTCACCCCGGCATCCACAATGTGCAGGGCCACCCCATTGCGCCGCGCGAACACATTGATGGCCGCGCCCCCCGCCAGAAAGTTCTCGACCATCTGCCAGGTCACATCCTGCGGAAAGGCGGAAACGCCTTCTTCTGCCACACCATGATCCCCCGCAAAAACCATGATGGCCGGCTGGCTGACGGTCGGGCGCAAAGTGGACTGGATCAGGCCCATCTGACGGGCCAGCGCCTCAAGCTGGCCCAGGCTGCCGCGCGGTTTGGTCTTGCCGTCGATGGCAGCGTCCAGCCTGAGGCCAAGCTCGGAATCATGAAGAGAGGGGATTTCTGGATAAGGCATGCAAAACACAAAGAGAAATGAGTAGGCCCACGATGGCGGGCCGGCCAGCGATTATAGGCCCCGATGCTATACTTTCCAGCGTCGAAAAAGGTGCTTCCCGGCAGCCCGAAACCAGAATCATATCTACTGGCTGCGAGGGGGAAGTCAAACGGGAAACAGACGCTGTCGTTCTTCACAGCGAGATGTGCTGCCCCCGCAACGGTGTGCATGCAACGCGGCCCCGGCCGCTGCCATGCCAGCCCGATACCGGCCTGGATCGTCCCTGGAATCCGCTAATCGCGCAACAGCCCTTGCGGCTGCCCACACCGTGCCGCTGGCGGAAAATTTTATTCATTGACGTGCGGGGACGCACGTCCTGAAGGGATCATCATGCACCTGCATACTCTGCGGCGCTCGTTCGCCGTCATCCTCTGTCTTTCCCCTCTTTCCGCTTTTTCTCAAAACAGCATCCCCAAACTGGACACTGTCGTCGTCACGGCCAGCCGGACGCCCCAGGCGCTCCATGATGTCGTAGGCGACATCAGCGTCATCGGGCGCGAAGAACTTCAACGGGCCGGCGGCGACAGCGTGGCCAACATCCTGGCCCGCCAACCCGGCGTACAGATCACCGATGCGGGCGGGCGCCAGACCCCTACCGGCGTCATGCTGCGCGGAGCCAACCCCAACCACACGCTGGTACTGATCGACGGCATGCGCATCAATGGCTCGATACAGGGGGGCGTCAATTGGGGCGCCATCGACCCGGCCATGATAGAGCGCATCGAAATTCTGCGCGGCGCAGCCAGCAGTCTTTACGGCTCTGACGCCATCGGCGGGGTCATCAACATCATCACCCGCAAGGGTGAAACCGACCGCCCTCTGTCTGGCTGGGCGGATATCGGCATCGGCACCCACGAAACCTTCAAGGCCGCCACCGGTTTTTCCGGCTCCAGCCAGGGTTGGGATTATTCGCTGTCCGCCAGCATGGCCGAAAGCGGCAGCTATAGCACCACGACCAAGGCTGCCGCCTTCGGCAACCACCATCCCGACGACGACGGCTACAGTCAGCACACCCTCTCAGGTTCTCTGGGATACCGTTGGGCGCCCGGCCAGCACCTGGCTGCCAGTTTCTACAACAGCTATATCGACGGCGATTATGATTCCGGCGAATGGACCCACCCCGCCTATGCCCTGACGCGCCAGCAGGCCTACTCGATCACCAGCACCAACGACATCACGGCAAAGTGGCAAAGCGTACTGCGCCTGGGTCTGAGCAAGGAATCCTACGACGACCGGGGCTGGGACACCAAGTTTTCCAGCCTGCAGCGCAGCTACAGCTGGCAGCACAACTTCCAGCTTTCCAAAGACCACAAAGTATCGGCCTATTTCGAACGCCTGGAAGAACGCCCCACGCACAGCGCCGGCATGGACGTGAACCGGCGCGATACCAATTCCGCAGGCGCCATCTACAACGGCCGCTTTGGCCGCCACAGCCTGCAAGCCAGCGTGCGCAACGACAACATCAGCGGCCAGGGCAGCGAAGTCACCGGCGGTTTGGGCTATGACCTGGCGCTCAACGATGCCTGGTCGGTCGGGGTGGCGGGCAATACCGGCTTTCACGCCCCGACGTTTTCTGACCTTTACTATCCAGGCTCGGAAAACCCGGATCTCAAGCCAGAAAAATCCCGCAATATCGAAGCCCACGTCCGCTACGACAGAAACGGGCTGCGCATGGACGCCACGGTGTACCAGAACAAGATCCGCGATTTGCTCACCTGGGACAACGCCACCTTCCGCATGGAAAACGTGGACCGTGCCACGATACGCGGGGCGACTCTGACTGCGGAATACGACTGGAATGACACGACCCTGCGTGCCAGTGCCGATTTCATGCGCCCCCGCGACGACAGCACGGGTGAACGGCTGTTGCGTCGGGCAACCCAGCAGTACATGCTGGCGGCAGAACACCGCCTGCAGGATCTCCGCCTGGGGGCGGAACTGCGTTTCATCGGCAAGCGCGAAGATACTGCGGTTGACCCGGTCACTTTTGAGTCTTACCGCACGACCATGGGCGGCTACAGCCTGCTGAACCTGACCGCCGCCTACGACTTCAGCCCGAACGCGTCCGTACAGGTCCGCTGGAACAACGTCTTCGACAAGGACTATGCCAAAGCCTATGGCTACCGCACAGCCGGTTCGAACGTCTTTGTGAACCTGTCTTTGCGCATGTGAGCACATGCGCCATCCACGCCACTTACCACCACGAGCCG